>JAGQSL010000304.1:0-9541 GCA_020439525.1 Acidimicrobiales bacterium
AGGCGGTGTCGGCCACGGTGAGGGCTACGTTCACCGACTGCTCCACGAGGATGATGGTCGTGCCCTGGTCGCGGAGGCCGCGAACCACCTCGAGCAGCTGCTCCACCACGACGGGGGCGAGCCCGAGCGAGAGCTCGTCGATCATGAGCAGCTTGGGCCGGTTGAGGAAGGCCATGGCCAGGGCGAGCATCTGCTGCTGGCCGCCGGAGAGGTCGGCCGCCGGATCGTCGATGCGCTGGCGGAGCACGGGGAACAGGTCGAGCGCCTCCTCCACCCGCGTCCGCCGGGCCCCGGCGTCGCCCCGCAGCAGCCACCCGGCCACCCGCAGGTTCTCCCCCACGCTGAGCGACGGGAACACGCCCTGGCCACCGGGCACCTGGGCGATGCCCAGCGGGGCGATCTCCTCGGGCGGGGCGTGGGTGATGTCGCGACCGTCGAACACCACGGCGCCCCGATCGGCGATGGCCACGCCGGAGATGGCCTTCAGCAGGGTGGACTTGCCGGCGCCGTTGGTGCCGAGGAGGGCGATGACCTCGCCCTCGGCCACGTCGAGGTCGACGCCGAAGAGCACCCGCACGTCGCCGTAGGCGACCTGGACCCCGCGCACGCTGAGGAGCGGCAGCTCCCCCGCCGCCCGCTGCTCGATCATCTGGGCCCGGGTGGCTGCACCGGTCCACACCTGGGCGATGTCGTCGTCGATGACCTTGCCGACCGAGGAGATCACCAGGCCACCGATCAGGAACACCGGCGCCATCACGACCATGCCCCACCGGAAGCCGTAGCTGTCGCCGATCCAGCCGATGAGCGGCAGCACGAGCAAGCCGGGCAGCACCCACAGCGCCCCGACCGAGAAGCCCATCGACCGGGCGCGCGGCGGGATGGCGAGCGACAGCGAGGCGAACACCCCCGGCCCCACCACCACCAGCGCCGCAGAGATGACGCAGTTGGCGGCGACCGCCAGCACGATGTTGGGCGCCGCCGCGAAGCCGACGGCGACGATCGACGCGATCCAGGCAGCGATGGCGAGCACGCCGAAGGTCTGCGACGCACCCCGGGCGAGGGCGCGCGTGGTGTAGCGGGCCCCGATGGCCACCCCGACCAGCTCGACGAGCTGCACGGGCACGAGCGCCCAGGCCCGCTCCCAGGCGTCGAGGCCGAACACCTCCTCGTAGAGCAGCGACGCCAGGCTGATGAAGCCGATGATCGAGGCGGCGAGGAAGGGCAGGGCCACGAAGATGCGCCGCAGGCTGCGGATGGTCCACACCATCCGCATGGCCTCGGCGAACGACGGCGGTGGCTCGTCGGCCTCGGTGTCGACGCCGAGGTCGGCGGCCTCGCGCTCGAAGTGGCCGCGGCCGGGATCGCGCAGGCGCAGGCCCAGCACCACCAGGATGAGCGTGGGCACGGCGAAGACGAGGAAGGGTGTGCGCCAGGTGAACAGCGCGGCCAGGCCGGCGCCGACCAGGAAGCCCAGGATCTGCCCGATGCTGTTGGCCGCCCGGTGCACGGAGTACACGCGCGGCCGCGAGCGGATCGGGTAGTAGTCGGCCAGCAGGCTGTTGTGGGTGGGGAACACCACGCCCTGGCCGATGGCAGCACCCGAGCGGGCGATGACGAGCATCCAGACCGTGAACGCCAACCCGGTGGCGAGCGAGAAGAAGCCCCAGAGCGCGGCGCCGGCGAGGGCGATGGCCACCCGGTTGCGGCGGTCGGCCAGGTGGGCGATGGGGACGGTGAGCAGCAGCGCCACCGCGCCCGCGGCCGTGACCACGCCGAGGATGGCGCTGTTGGAGAGCCCGAGCGAGTCGCGGATGTCGGGGAGCAGGACGAAGTAGGCCGAGCGATCGAGCTCGTCGGCCATGTTGAGGCCGAACAGGACCGCGAGCGGGTACCACCCCGCCCGGCCCAGCCACCCGGGGCGCCAGCGAGACCCCGAGGGCTCCTCCTCCGGGGGGATCTCCACGTGGGGCGCCTCCGCCGCCGTCACCGCGCGCTCCCCACCACGTCGTCGAGCTGCGAGCCGTCGAGGCCCTGCGGACGTTCGGGCAGCGCGACCTTGATGGCCTCCGGGGCGTCGTCGCCGCCCGTGTCGGCGAGCAGGCTCGGCACCACGATCCCGTTGCGGCGGGCGTCCCAGCGCAAGATGGCGTCGCGCAGCCGGTAGAGCACGCCGCCCAGGCCCCCCGGCAGCACGAGCAGCACCACCAGGACCCCGATCGCCGAGGGCAGCAGGCGCCACTGCTCGGTGAGGAACCACTCCCCACCGTTCAGGAACAGCGCGCCCAGCACGGCTCCGGGCAGCGAGGCGAGGCCGCCCACGACGGCCGCGGTGAACACCCCGAGGCTCTCGGCGGCCACGAACGGCTTCTCGGTGTAGCTGCCGTTCACGTGGACGAACAGGCAGCCGGCGACCGCGGCGAGGAACCCGGACACGGCGAAGGCGAGCAGCTTCGTGCGCACCGGGCCCACCGAGTAGGCGGCCGCCCCGCGCTCGTTGTCTCGCACGGCGAGCAGCACCCGGCCGGTCCGGCTGCGACGGATGCCCGACACGGCGAGGAAGCACAGCACGACCACCACGAGCACGACCTCGTACATGGCCGCCTCGCTCGTCAGGTCGAAGCGGCGGAAGAGCGGCCGCGCCTCCACCACGCCGTCGGGGATCCAGCTCTGCTCCTTGCGGTTGAGGAGGTAGTTCGAGCAGGCCAGCGAGAAGGCCAGGGTGGTGACGGCGAGGAAGAGGCCGGGCAGCCGCAGGGCCGGGAGCCCGACGACCACGGCCACGATCGCGCCGGCGATGCCGGCCAGCAGGAGGCCCAGGCTCAGGTCGAGGTGCCAGGTGTCGGTGGCCACCGCGCCGACCGCCGCGCCCACGGCCACGAACGACATCTGGCCGAGCGACACCTGCCCGGCCCACCCGGTGAGCACCACGACGGAGAGGGTGATCAGGCAGAACACCGCCACGGTGGACGCCTTGAGCTCGTTGCTGGGCGACAGCACGAGCGGCAGGGCGGCGGCGATCGCCACCAGGACCACGGGGATCGACCAGCGGGCGAGGCGCACGAGCCAGCGGTCGACGAGCTCGCGCGGCACGGGCCGGACCTCGTCGGCCGCGCTCCACGACGACACGGCGTCCAGGTCCGCCCGTCTCGTGGAGCTGCGCCGGGTGACCAGCACGACCAGCAGGACGACGGCCACGATGACGTAGATCCGCCCGACGGTCGACGGGTAGTTGGCCGCCACGCCCTGGTCGAGCACGCGCAGCGCGATCGCCGACGCCACGATGGCGGGCAGGTGGTCCATGCGCCCGATCACCAGGGCGGCGAGGGCGAACAGCAGCGCCTGCGGGCTGAGCGTGGATGCCGCCGAGTACCCGAAGATCGAGACCTGGAGGAACACGCCGACGAACGACAGGACCGCGGCCATCGCCCACACCAGGGTGCCGAGGCGCCGGACGGGGATGCCGAGCAGCGCCGCCCGGTCCGAGCGCTCCGCGCTCGCCCGCACCGCGATGCCGACGTCGGTGCCGCGGAGGAACAGCGCGAGGCCGACCAGCAGGAGGGGGGCGACGATCACGGCGACGATCTCGCTGCCGCCGAAGATCACGCTGCCGAGCACGACCTCGGCGTGGAACGGGTCGGGCAGGTCCTGGTTGGTGAAGATCTTCTCGCCCCACAGCCGCGGCAGCAGGATGCCGCACACGATGAGCAGCTGCGAGATGCCGATGGTGGCCACCGTGAGCAGCAGCCGAGGCGCGCGGGCGAAGCGGCGGATGATCGCCAGCTCGATCACCACGCCGAGGGCCACGGCGGCACCGAGGCCGAGCACCAGGCCTACGACGTAGGGCAGGCCCGACACCGCGATGAGGCCCACGGCGAGGGTGGTGGGCACGGTGCCGAGGTCGCCTTGGGCGAAGTTGAGGATCCGGTTGGCCCGGTAGACGAGGGCCAGGCCGAGGGCGACGAGCGCCGTCAGCAGGCCGATGACGACGCCGAGCGCCCAGGGCCCGATGCCCGTGGGGTACACGACCAGCTGGAGCGCGAGGATCGCCAGCGCGGGGACGAACGGACCGAGCGCCCGGAGCGGCGCCGGCGTTCGCAACGAAGCGTCACCACGCATCTCGACGATGTGCTCCCCTGTGTCGGCGGTGCGATCCTGCGGCCCCTGCCCGCAAGGTTCGTGCACCCTAGCTGCAAATTGTTGCGGTGGTGCTGCGCCTCACCGCACCGCGTCGATGGCCCGGGCCAGCGCCAGGTCGCGCTCGGTGATGCGGCCGCCCGCGTCGTGGCTGACCAGGTCGATCACCACCCGGTTCCACGAGTTCGACCAGTCGGGATGGTGGTCGAGCCGTTCGGCCTCGGCCGCCACCCGGACCATGAACCCGAACGCCTCGGCGAAGTCGGCGAAGGTCAGCTCTCGGTGGAGCCGACCGTCGCGCACCTCCCACCCCGGAGGGACCTCGGGCTCCGCTGCAGTCATCGTCGCCTCCCCGGCGCAGTGGGTGATCGGCCGCCTCAGCGGCCCGACCACGATGGCACGAGCTCGGCCAGGGCCGCGTCGTCGATGGCGCGCAGCTCGAACTCGTCGTCGAGGTTCACGTCGCGCAGCGGCAGCTGGGCCGCCACCGACCGAAGGGCATCGGGGTCGAGGGCCGGCTCGGCGAGGTACCCGGCGGCGAGCAGCTCGAGGGCCGGCGCGGAGGTGAGCACCGACTCCGGGCGCTCGGGCAGCGCGGCGAGGACCGAGCGGAGGAAGTCGCGTTCGATGGGGTCCGGATGGCGCTCGGCGAGGAGCGCCTCGCCGTCGTCGCTCACCTCGAGCCGGGCACCTGAGGCCGCCGCCACGAGCGGATCGAGGTCCTTGCGCAGCTCGGGGTTCAACGAGACGTGGGCCAGGGCCTCGCCCGGGCCCGGGGGCACCGGGCCCCGCGAGGTCACCAGCTGGAGGATGAGCTCGCCGGGGTCCTCGCCCTCCCGGAGGATCCGGTGGTCGCCCCAGAAGCGCGCCTCGAGCTCGGCGGGGACCCGGACCTCGTAACCCGCTGCTTCGAGCTGCATCGCCAGGGCCGAGGAGCTGGCGAGCACGGCCGAGCTCCCACGCGGGACGATCGTGACGCGCGAGGCGTCGACCTGCTCGGCCCGCACGATCGCGGCGTCCGCCACCGTCCGCATGGCCCCGAAGCCGGCCTGGTCGCGGCGCTCGTCGTCGAACCCGGCGGTGGCGCAGGCGGCGACCGCCGGCACCAGCACGACGGCCACCGCGAGGGCGGGGGCCAGCCGCGGCAGAGCGGCGGGAACCGTGAGGCGACGGTGCGCCAGCAGCCGTCGGGCGACCAGCGCGGCCACCCAGCCGAGCGCGGTGAGCCCGAGCCAGGCGACCACGAACGTCCAGCGGTAGAAGTTGGCGCGGAAGGCCTCGACCGAGTCGGGGATCGAGGCGCCGTTCCACGCGCCGGCGGCGGCGAGGACGAGCACGAGCAGCGCGAGCACGGCGAGGGAGCGACGACGAGCCCACGCGAGCGGCACCGCGGCGACGAGCGTGCCGTACGCCACGACGGCGGCGAGCAGGTCGTACCAGGCGAGCGGACCGTTGAAGATGTCGTCGCCCTGGAGGTCCCACTGCACGAGCAGCGGCGGGAAGCCCAGCGCCCGCACGGCCTGGCGGGCCCCGGCGAGCCACCCGATCGAATCGGTCCCGCCGGCGCGGGCGTACCGCACGATCGCGGTGAGGTTCCCCGGGTCGCCGGTCGCCTGCTGCCACAGGACGGGCGACCACAGCACGAGCACGGCCCCGATGCCGCCCGCGATCCAGGGCCACCACCGCTCGGGCCCACGCCCCTCTTCGGCGGCCAGCGCGGCGTCGGCGTCGGATCGAGACGATCGCCAGCGAGCCGCGCCCTGCACGCCGAGGCCCACCACGGCGAAGGCGACGAGCGCGCCGGCGGGCACCACGATCGCCAGGTGCTGTTGGAGCACCCACGAGGCGAGGACGGCGCCGACCGGCACCAGGCGGACGTCGCCGTCGGCCACCGCCCAGGCGACCGCAGCGAGGGCGAGCAGGGCGATGCTCCCGGCGCTCGAGGAGATCGGGTCGCTCAGCAGCGCCGTCCCCTGCGACCACAGCACCCCCGACATCACCACGGCCGACCACGCCGCCACGCCGGGACCGGCGCGCCGGAGCACCACCCACAGCGCCATCAGCAGGGCCGCGACGTTGACGACGGTGATCCCGGCGAGCATTCCGACCGACGGTCCGAGCAGCCGGACCGGGAGGGCGAGCCAGTAGAACTCGATGGGGCCGGGATGGTGCGTGTCGCCGTCGTCGGCGTAGAGGTGGCTGGTGCTGGGCTGGCCGATCAGCGGACGGTGCTCGCCGAAGACGTCGAGCGACCGGAGGCCGATGAGCGCGTCGTCGCCGCTCGGCAGCCATCCGACGCGGGCGGCTCGGGCCAGGCTCGCCCCGAACGGGATCAGCAGGGCGACCACCAGGGCGGCGGCCACGAGGCGACGAGCTCCCTCGAGGTCGCGCAGTCGGTGCACGGCGGAGCAGCCTACGAGCGCACCGGCCGAGCGCCCGGGCGCGTCACGCGAGCGGATCGGCGAAGGGATCGACGAAGGGATCGGCGGCGGCGTCGGGCTCGGCCTCGTCCTCGGGGAGGTAGGACGCGTAGCCGTGCTCCTCGAGCTCGTCGGCCAGCTCGGGCCCACCGGTGGCGACGATGCGGCCTCGAGCCAGGATGTGGACCACGTCGGGGTGGAGCTCGCGGAGCAGCCGGGTGTAGTGGGTGATGGCGAGCACGCCGAGCCCGATCTCGGCCGTCGCCTGCTCGACCCGGCGCGAGCAGTCGCGCAGAGCGTCCACGTCGAGGCCCGAGTCGAGCTCGTCGAGGATGGCGAAGCGCGGCGCGAGGACGCCGAGCTGCAGCGTCTCGTTGCGCTTCTTCTCGCCGCCCGACAGGTCGACGTTGAGGTCGCGCCCGAGGAAGCGCTCGCCGAACCCGATCCGCTCGGCTTCGGCACGCACGGCCGGGCCGACCGTGGCCAGGTCGCGGCCACCGGCCTCGAAGGCGGCGCCGAGCACGGCGTCGACCGAGACCCCGGGGACCTCCGTGGGGTACTGGAGGGCGAGGAAGAGCCCGGCCTGGGCCCGCTCCCACGTGGGCAGGGCGAGCAGGTCGCGGCCGTCGAGGGTCACCGATCCGCCGGTGATCTCGTAGCCGGGGCGGCCCATGATCACGTGCGAGAGGGTGGACTTGCCCGAGCCGTTCGGCCCCATCACGGCGTGGACCTCGCCCGAGCGGACGGTCAGGTCGATCCCGTGGAGGATCTCCTTGCCGTCGACGCCGGCGCGCAGGTCGGAGATGACGAGCTCGCTCACGACGAGGCTCCTTCGGGGTCGAGCTCGACGAGGACGCGTCCGTCCTCCACCCGAGCGGCGTAGACCGGCACGGGCCGGGTGGCGGGCAAGGCGTCGGGGGCGCCGGTCACCAGCGAGAACGAGCTGCCGTGCTTCCAGCACTCGAGGTGGCAGGTGTCGGCGTCGACCTCGCCCTCCGAGAGCGAGAAGTCCTGGTGGGTGCAGCGATCGCCGATGACGTAGACGGCGTCGTCGATGCGCACCACGGCCAGGCGGTGGCCCTCGACGTCGAAGCGGCGGGCCTCGCCCGAGGTGAGCTCGTCGAGGGCGCAGAGGTCGGCGGTCACGACAGGTCCTCCGCGACGCGGTCGAGCTTGGCGGCGATCGCGTCGCGCACCTCGGCCACGAGGTCGTCGCCGGGGAGCTGGCGCACCACCTCGTCGAAGAACCCGGCGACGATCAGGCGATCGGCCACCTTCGGGGGCACGCCCCGGCTCTCCAGGTAGAACCGCTGCTCCGGGTCGACCGGGCCCACGGTGCTGGCATGGCTGCACCGCACGTCGTTCGTCTCGATCTCGAGGTTCGGCACCGACTCGGCCCACGCGTCGTCGGAGAGCTTGATGTTGCGGTTGGTCTGGAAGGCGTTCGTGCCACGCGCCTCGCGGTCGACGCGGATGAGGCCGGTGTAGACCGACCGGCTGCGCCCCCCGACCGCCCCCTTGAACAGCAGGTTCGAGGTGGTGTCGGCGGCCCGGTGGTGCTGGAACGTGCGGAAGTCGAGCATCTGGGTGCCGTCGCCGAAGTAGGCGGCGAGCAGATCGCCGTTGGCACCGCGCCCCTTGAGCGCGCACTCCGTGCGCAGCCGGGCGTAGTCGCCGCCGAGGGCGACGGTGGACACCCGCAGGTCGCCCTGTTGGGCGACCGTGGCGACGAGCGAGCCCAGCTGCCAGGCGGCCGGACCGAGCTGCTGCACCGTCACGAGGTCGAGGCGGGCGTTCGGGCCCACCGACACCTCGGTGAGCGGGACCGACAGGACGGCGCCGGCATCGGAGCCCGTCCGCTCGACGATCCGGGCCGCCGCGCCGTCGCCGACGCGCACGACCAGCCGAGGGAACGCCGCCGCGCCCTCGCCCGACACGGTGGTGGCGATGCTGGCGGGCTCGGTGAGCTGTGCCCCTCGGGGCACGTCGATGACGACGGGGTCGGCGGCGAAGGCGTCGTTGAGCAGGGCGAAGGCGTCGGGGCCCTCGCCCAGGGCGCCTTCGGGGACCTCGTCGCCCCGACGGACCGTGGCCCCGGCCTCTCGCCACGACGCCGGGAGGTCGACGACCACCTGGGCGGCCGTGGGCGCCGGGGCGAAGCGCTCGAGGTCGAGCTCGCCGATGCGGCTGTAGCGCCACACCTCCTCCTGCTCGCTCGGCAGCTCGGCGGCTCCGAACCGCTCGGCGGCCGCCCGGCGGCGGGCCTGCAGCCAGTCGGGCCCGCCCAGCTCGGCGGCGGCGTCGACGGTGAATGCGCTCAGGGGATCGGGCCTTTGCTCGAGGGGCTCGGAGAAGGTCGTGGCCTGGGCGTTCGCCCGGGGGTGACGGGTGGTCCAGCCTACCGGCGCGGCCCCATCGGCGACCACCCCTGGCACACTGGGGGCATGCCGATGCGGCAGGACTGCAAGTACTTCGAATCCCGCACCTACGCCAACGGCGACACGGTGCGCAAGTGCGACCTCGACCTCGCGCCCGAGGCGCCGTGGCGCTGCCCGGCCGACTGCGCCCGCTACGAGAAGCGCCTGGCCGACGTCAACTGGGCGCACGGCTCGCTGATCACCCCGCCCACCCCCGACGAGCCCGCCGGCCTCGACGACCCCGGGGCCGACATCGCCGCCCTGCTCGACGAGGCCGAGGACATCGTGAACGCCGCCGGGCCCCGCATCCGCGCCGAGGTCGACGCCGAGCGAGCGCGCGACCAGGGCCTGCTCGGGCGGATCGGCCGGCTGTTCCGGCGCGACCCCAAGGACCGCTGACGCGTCACCGGCGTCGACGGGGCGGGCGGGTCGGTTGGCCCCGATCGGGGGAGGGTCCGTAGCCTCGCCTCCGTCGTGAACTCCGCCCTCTACGAGACCTTCTCCCGCGAGCAGTGGCGGGCCCGGAGGGCGGCGACGCCGCTCACGCTCACCGACGCCGACCTCGACCTG
>JAGQSL010000304.1:9682-9918 GCA_020439525.1 Acidimicrobiales bacterium
GTGCCCTACGTGATCGGCGTCGCCGGCAGCGTGGCCGTCGGGAAGAGCACGACGGCCCGCGTGCTGCAGGCCCTCCTCGCTCGCTGGGCCGATCACCCGAGGGTCGACCTCATCACCACCGACGGGTTCCTCTACCCCAACGACGAGCTCGAGCGGCGGGGCCTGCTGACCCGCAAGGGCTTCCCCGAGAGCTACGACGTGCGTCGGCTGCTCGCGTTCCTGCGCGGCGTGAAGTC
>JAGQSL010000305.1:0-581 GCA_020439525.1 Acidimicrobiales bacterium
GGACCCGTTCACCTCGGCGGTCTTGTTGGTCAGAGCATAAACACTTGCAAGCAATCGTTCCAACAGTTGCTACCGATATCTGCCATCATGATCAGCGATGGACCTGCGCCAGCTCTCCGCCCTCACCGCCGTCGCCGACCACCGGAGCTTCTCGGCCGCCGCCCGCGCCCTGCACACCGTGCAGTCCAACGTGTCGACCCACATCGCCAACCTCGAGCGCGAGCTCGGCGCGGAGCTGGTGGATCGCACCACGGGAGCGCTCACCGAGGCCGGCGAGGCCGTGGTGCTGCGCGCCCGGCGCGTGCAGGGCGAGCTCGAGGCGCTCGGGGCCGACGTGGCCTCCGCGCTCGGCGAGGTGTCGGGCGTGGTGCGCTTCGGGGTGATCGGCACCACCGGCCGCTGGCTGGTGCCGAAGCTGCTGGCCGCCCTCGAGGACGCGCACCCGAAGGTGCGCCTCGTGGTGGTCGACGCCACGACCACCTCGCTGCTCCCCCAGCTCGCCGCGGGCACGCTCGACCTGGCGGTGGTCAACCTCCCGGCGGCCGATCCCGACGTGGACACCGAGGTGCTGTTCGAGGAGG
>JAGQSL010000305.1:674-1953 GCA_020439525.1 Acidimicrobiales bacterium
CCGCGACGACCTCGACGCCGACGCGGCGCGCGCCGGGGCCCGGCTCGTGGCCCAGGCCGAGATCGACGGGATGCGGCTCCTCGCCTCGCTGGCCTACCAGGGCTACGGCGCGGCGATCCTGCCGGCCAGCGCGGTGGTCGAGTGGACCGACGGGACGTGGGAGGCGGTCTCGCTCACGGGCACCACGCCGCGGGCCGTTGGGCTGGCGACCCCGCGGCGCGGTCGGCTGTCGGCACCGGCGCGCGCCACCGCCGACGTCTTGCGCGCCGTGGTGGCCGCCGAGGTGCCGGCTCGGCCCCGGCTCCACCTGCCGGCCTCGGCGCGCACCGATGCCGGCGCCCGGGCGGCGCGCGGGTGAACCGCGGGTGACGACGCGCGGCGGGCGGTACCGGACCCTCGCCACGGCCGGTACCATCGGCCCCGGAAGCACGGCCGGGGGATCCCCGGAGACGAACCGGCCAACGCTGATCGCAACGAGACGAGGCAGGAAGACGCGTGGCTGAGAGCGTGACCATCACCGACAACCGCACCGGCGAGTCGATCGAGATCCCGATCGTCAACGGAGGCGTCGACGCCGGCGCGTGGAAGAAGCTCCTGGGCAACCTCTGGTTCGCCGACCCGGGCTTCACCCAGACCGCAGCCACCGAATCGGCCATCACCGAGCTCGACGGCGAAGCCGGCATCTTGCGCTATCGGGGCTACCCCATCGAGCAGCTGGCGGAGAAGAGCACCTACCTCGAGGTCGCCTACCTGCTCATCTACGGCGAGCTGCCCACCCCCGAGCAGTACGCCGACTGGAAGCACGAGATCACGTACCACACGTTCATCCACGAGAACGTGCGCAAGCGCTTCATGGAGGGCTTCCACCACGACGCCCACCCCATGGGCATGCTCGTGTCGGCCGTGGCTGCGCTGTCCACCTTCTACCCCGAGGCCAAGCAGATCCACGACGAGGCGATCCGCGACAAGCAGATCGTCCGGCTCATCGCCAAGATGCCGACCCTCGCCGCCGGGGCCCACCGCTTCAGCGTCGGGATGCCCTTCGTGTACCCCGACAACCGCCTCGACTTCGCGTCGAACTTCCTCTCCATGATGTGGAAGATCGCCGAGCCCGAGTACCAGGCCGACCCGATCCTCGCCCGGGCGCTCGACATCCTGTTCATCCTCCACGCCGACCACGAGCAGAACTGCGGCACCACGGCGATGCGCGTCGCCGGCTCCTCGCACGCCGACCCGTACTCGGCGGCGGCCGCCGCCACCGCCGCCCTCTACGGCCCCC
>JAGQSL010000306.1 GCA_020439525.1 Acidimicrobiales bacterium
CGAGGCCATCGACGACCTCAAGGTCGTGCTCAAGGAGAACATCGAGCTCGGCGAGGTCGTCCGCTTCGAGGCAGCCGATGGCAACGTCATCGACACCTACGTCCACCGCCAGGACGGGCGCGGCGTGCTCGGCGTGATCGTCGAACTCGACGGCGGCACCCAGGAGCTGGCGCACGACATCGCCGTGCACATCGCCTTCACCAAGCCCAAGTACCTCACCAACGACGAGGTCCCCGAAGGCGAGGTGGCGAAGGAGCGCGAGACGCTGGAGTCGATCACCCGAGCAGAGGGCAAGCCCGAGCAAGCGATCGCGAAGATCGTCGAGGGCCGCCTCGGTGCCTGGTACAAGGATCAGGTGCTCATCGACCAGCCCTACGTGAAGGACGACAAGCAGACGATCGCCCAGCTGCTGGGCAGCGCCTCGATCGTCCGGTTCGCCCAGGTCTCGATCGGCGCCTGACGTGGTCGACGCCACCCCGGGGGGAACCGAGGCTTCGGTCACCGACTCGCGTTGGGATCGGATCGTCCTCAAGCTCTCCGGGGAGGCGTTCGCCGGCGCCGCCGCCTCGGGCATCGACGGCAGCGTCGTCCGCCAGCTCGCCCAGGAGATCGTCGACGCCCGCTCGATGGGGGTCGACGTCGCCGTGGTCATCGGCGGCGGCAACATCTGGCGGGGCATGACCGGCGCGGGCGCGGGCATGGACCGCGCCCAGGCCGACTACATGGGCATGCTCGCCACGGTCATCAACGGCCTCGGCCTCCAAGACACGCTCGAGCAGCTCGACCAGCCCACCCGGGTGATGACGGCCCTCCACATGGAGCAGATCGCCGAGCCCTACATCCGCCGGCGGGCGATGCGCCACCTCGAGAAGGGGCGCGTCGTGATCCTGGCCGGCGGGCTCGGCGCCCCGTTCTTCACCACCGACACCCCCGCCGCCCTGCGCGCCGCCGAGCTGTCGGCCGGCGCGGTCATCAAGGGCACCCACGGCGGCGTCGACGGCGTCTACACCGCCGATCCCCGCAAGGACCCGACGGCCACCAAGCTCGACGAGGTCACCTACATGGACGTCCTCAACAAGGGCCTGGCCGTCATGGACCCGACGTCCATCACCTTCTGCATGGACAACCAGCTGCCGATCGTCGTCTACGACGCCATCACCCCCGGGAACCTCCGGCGTGTCCTCACCGGCGCGCAGGGAGTCGGTACCCTGGTCCGGTGACCCGCCCCCGACGAGAAGCCCCATGAGCGATGACACGGCGTCGATGGTGATCGACGACTCCCGCGAGCGGATGACCCGCGCCGTCGAGCGCACCCGCTCGGAGTTCACGAGCATCCGCACCGGACGGGCCGCCCCCGCCCTGGTCGAGAAGATCCCGGTCGAGTACTACGGCTCCGACGTCCCCCTCCAGCAGCTCGCCGGCTTCAGCGTGCCCGAGGCCCGCATGCTCGTGATCTCGCCGTTCGACAAGGGGGCGATGGGTGCCATCGAGAAGGCGATCCGCCAGTCCGACCTCGGGCTCAACCCCTCGAACGACGGCAACAACATCCGCCTCAGCTTCCCGCCGCTCACCGCCGAGCGGCGCAAGGAGTACGTGAAGATCGTCAAGGCGATGGCCGAGGAGGGCCGCGTCGCTGTGCGCAACGCCCGCCGGGCCGGCCGCCACGACCTCGAGTCCTTCGAGAAGGACGGGGACCTCTCCGAAGACGAGCTGGCCCGCGCCGAGAAGGAGCTCGACAAGCTCACCCACGCCGCCGAGGCCGAGATCGACGCTGCGCTGGCCCACAAGGAGCAGGAGCTGCTCGAAGACTGACCGGGTGCGGGCCGACGGGCCCGCGCCACCGACCGCAGGCGGCAGGGCCGCCGCACCGGACCACCGCCCCGGCGGCGGCCCGAGCCCCAGGAGGTGGCATGGACGACCAGCGAGGACGAAGCGACGACACGCAGCCCGGCGATCCGTCGGAGGGCGTGCGCATCATCGGCGCCGACGAGGCGGCCGAGGCCATCGAGCGGGGCGAGGTCGCGCCGCGCCGCACCGACGACGAGCTGCGCTTCGGCGATCGGCCGCCGGCCCCGCCGGCCGGGCCCCGACCGGCGCTGCGGTTCCCGCTCGACGCCAGCGCCGACCCGTCGCGGATCGAGCGTCCGCCCGTGGACCCCGCACCCGATCCGGTGACCGGGCCCGTGTCCCTGCCGCACTGGACCGAGCCGCCCA
>JAGQSL010000307.1 GCA_020439525.1 Acidimicrobiales bacterium
AGGCCACGGCCCGCCACCTGGCCGCGGCCGGTGCCACGGTGGCCGTGGTGGCCCGGCGGGGCGACCGCCTCGCCGACCTGGTCGAGGTCATCGCGGGCAGCGTGCCGAGCACGGTGGCGATCGAGGCCGACATCACCGCGGAGGGCCGGCCCGCCGAGGTCGTGTCCCAGGTGGTCGAGGAGCTCGGCCGGCTCGACACGCTCGTGAACAACGCCGGCGTGATGCTGCTCGGCCCCGTGGTCGGCGCCCCGGTGGAGGAGTGGGAGCGGATGATCTCCCTCAACGCCTCGGCCCTGCTGGCCTGCACCCACGCCGCCCTCCCCCACCTGCTCGACGCGGCGGCCACCGGCCCTCGCCAGGTCGCCGACCTGGTCAACGTCAGCTCGGTGGCCGGACGCGTGCCGCGCCTCGGCAGCGGCGTCTACAACCTCACCAAGTTCGGCGTGAACGCCTTCTCGGAGTCGCTGCGCCAGGAGGTCACCACCCGCCACGTGCGCGTCGGCCTCGTCGAGCCCGGCGCCGTCGACACCGAGCTGGCCACCCACCTGCGCCCGGAGTCGCTCGAGGCGCTCAAGGGCCGCCTGGCCGACGTGGAGCGCCTCCAGGCCGACGACATCGCCGAGGCGGTGGCCTTCATGGTCACCCGACCCCGGCGGATGGCCGTCAACGAGATCCTCATCCGACCCACCGAGCAGGAGGGCTGACCATGTGCCGGAACATCACCACGCTGCGGGGCCTCGAGCCCCACGCCACCCACGAGGAGATCGAGGCGGCCGCCCGCCAGTACGTGCGCAAGATCAGCGGCGTGCAGAAGACGTCGCCGGCCACCGAGGAGGCGTTCGAGCGGGCCGTGGCGATCATCACCGAGGCCTCCCACGACCTGCTCCACGCCCTGCCGCCGCGCAAGGTGCCACCCAAGAGCGACCCGCCCCTGCGGCGCATCGCCGCCAAGCAGGCGGCCGAGGCCGGCGCGTCCTAGCAGGGCGCGGCGCCCGGCCCCCGGGCGATGAGCTGCCACCACGAGTGCGCCTGGACCTCGAAGAAGGCGTCGTAGTCGGTGACCCCGCCGTGGAGGTGGCCGAACAGCTCCCAGGAGAGGTGGCCGAAGGTGCCGGTCCACGCGAGCAGGGCCCGGGCCACGACCTCGGCGGGCAGCTCGACGGCGAAGGCCGCCCGCATCGCCTCGAGGTCGTCCCGGACGACGGTCGGGATGTCGGCGGGCGCCCCGAGGTCGATCTCCCCCGCCTCCCAGGCGGCGGCGACGACCGAGATGGCCGCCCGGGTGACGCGCAGCGCCGGGTCCACGGTGTCGGCCGGTGCGGCGTAGCCGGGGACGGGGCTGCCGTACACGAGCGCGTAGTCGTGCGGGTGCGCCACCGCCCACGCCCGCACCGCGCCGCAGGTGCGGACCCAGCGAGCCTCGGCACCGCCGCGCCCGTCGGCCGCCGCCCGCTCGGCCGCCTCGCCCACGGCGTCGTAGGCATCGATGATCAGCAGGGTGAGGAGCTCGTCGCGGCTGGCCACGTAGCGGTAGACCGCCGAGGAGACCACGCCCAGGTCGCGGGCCACCGCACGCAGCGACAGGCCGTCGGCCCCGTGCTCGGCCAGGTGCGAACGGGCGATCCGCTTGATGTCGGCGGTCATCGCGGCGCGGGCCCGGGCCCGCTTGGTGGTGGGCGCATCGGCCATGGCGCCGCAGGCTAGCCGAGAAACGAGAGCAGTGCTCTTGACATTCGGCGAGCAATCAGAGAGCATCGCTCTCAAACAACCGAGAGCACTGCTCACAAGAAGGGACGCTCGCCATGACCGCCACCACCACCCACCACTACGTCGCCCCCAGCAAGGGGGACCGCCGGTTCAACCGCCTCGCCGGCCGCCTCACCCGCATGGGCCTCAGCCTGTGGGGATCGCGGGAGCTGATCGTGCCGGGCCGGCGCAGCGGCCAGCCCCGCTCCACGGTCGTCAACCTGCTCGAGCTCGACGGGCGCCGCTTCCTGGTCGCTCCCCGGGGCGAGACCGAGTGGGTCCGCAACCTGCGGGCCAACCAGCTCGACGGCCAGCTCCGCATCGGGCGGCGGGTGCAGGCGTTCACGGCCACCGAGGTCGCCGACGCCGACAAGGCCGCCGTGCTGCGGCCCTACCTCGAGCGCTGGGCGTTCGAGGTGGGCCGGTTCTTCGACGGGGTCGGCGCCGACGCCGCCGACGAGGAGCTGCGCGCCATCGCCCCCAAGCACCCGGTGTTCGAGCTCACGCTTCGGTGAGCTCGGCCACCAGCGCCGGCAGCAGCTCGGAGATCGAACCTCGCCGCACCCGGTGGGCGATGGCGTCGTAGGCGGTGGGCCCGCCGTTGACGATCACGAGCTGCGCCCCCGACGCCAGCGCCACGTCGCAGAGCCCGGCGGCGGGGTGCACCTGGAGCGTGGTGCCCACCGCCACGAAGACGTCGCACGACTCGGCGGCGCGCACCGAGGCGTCGAGCACGTCGGGGTCGAGCGCCTGGCCGAACATGATCGTCGCCGTCTTCAAGATCCCGCCGCACACCAGGCACGCCGGGTCGTCCTCCCCCGCGTCGAGCCGGGCGAGCGCCTCGGCGGTGGTGGAGCGAGCGCCGCACGTCCAGCACACCGCCTCGACCATGTTGCCGTGGATCTCGAGGACCCGGTCGGGCGAGGACCCGGCCCGCTGGTGCAGCCGATCGATGTTCTGGGTGACGATGGCGTGGAGCTGGCCGAGCCGCTCGAGCGCCACGAGGGCGAGGTGCCCGGCGTTGGGCTCGGCGACCCAGGCCGGGTTGGCGCGCCGGGCCAGCCACGACCGGCGACGGACCTCGGGATCGGCCAGGTAGGTGTCGATCGTGGCCAGCTTCTCGGCCTCGGGGTCGCGGGTCCACACGCCGTCGGGCCCGCGGAAGTCGGGGATGCCCGAATCGGTGGAGATCCCGGCGCCGGTCAGCGCGGTGACGATCGGTCCGGCCACCTCCGCAGGGTACGGTCCGCTCCCGATGTTCCGGGGGCCGTACGCCGAGGGGCCGCCGGCCGACGCGCTCGAGGTGGTAGCTCCGCCGCTCGACCGCGTCGGCTGGGCCGAGCTGCGCCGTGCGCTGCTCACCGCCTTCGTCCTCGCCGCGGCCGTGCTGCGTGCCCTCGCCACATGGTGCATCCGGCGCCGGGGGCGCACGCTCGCCCAGGCCGCCTCCAAGGGGGTGGTCGAGGGGTTCGAGCAGCTCGGGCCGACGTTCGTGAAGCTGGGTCAGCTGATCGCGTCGTCGCCGAGCCTGTTCCCCGCCCCGCTCGCCGACGCCTGCGCTCGCATGCTCGACGAGGTTCGTCCCTTCGACGCGGCCACGGCCCGACGCCTCATCGCCGAGGACCTGGGGGCGCCCCCCGAGGCGATCTTCTCGTGGTGGGACCCGGTGCCGCTCTCGGCGGCATCGATCGCCCAGGTCCACGCGTGCACGCTGGCCGACGGGCGCCAGGCGGTGATCAAGCTCCAGCGGCCCGACATCGCCCACCGCATGAACACCGACCTGCGGATCCAGCACCTCGTAGCCACGCGCCTGCTCTCGCGGATCGGTGCCCTGCAGCGGGCCAACGTGGTGGCGATGGTGGAGGACCTCCACGAGGTGACCAACCAGGAGCTCAACTTCGCCCTCGAGGCGCACCGCCAGGACCGCTTCCGGACCACGATCGGCGCGTTCGGCGACAACGAGGGGATCACCGCACCCGAGGTGCACTGGGACCACTGCGGGCCGCACCTCATCTGCATGGAGCGCATGCACGGCGTGCCGATGGACGACTTCGCCGCCATCGAGGCCTCCGGCATCGACGGCGAGCTGGTGCTGCGCCGCGGCATCAAGGTGTGGATCGAGGCCGCGCTCGTGCACGGCCCGTTCCACGGCGACGTCCACGCCGGGAACCTGTGGGTGCTCGACGACGGACGGGCCAGCTACCTCGACTTCGGCATCATGGGCGAGCTGCCGCCCGAGTGGCGGCGGGCCATGGGCGACATCCTCTACACGGCCATGATCGACCAGGACTACCGGCGGGTCGTGCGGGCGTACCAGTCGGTCGGGGTCATGCCCGCCGACGTGGACCCCGAGGTGGCCGGTCCGGCGATCGCTGCGGTCATGGAGCCGATGCTCCAGCAGGGCATCGGCGGCGTGAGCCTCGGCGATCAGTTCAAGGCCAACCTGGAGCTGGCCGAGCAGTTCGGCGTCACCACCCCGCGCGAGCTCGTGCTGATCTCCAAGCAGCTCCTGTACTTCGAGCGCTACGCCCGGCGCCTCGCGCCCGACTACGTCTTGGCTCGCGACCTGTTCCTGCTCCGCAACGTCTTCCCCGCCGACGTCGCCCGGGCCGCCGCCGAGCGCGGCATCGAGCTGCCGGACTGACCGGCGTGGGACCTCCGTCCCTGCCCACCGCTCGTGCCACGCCCTACCGTGGCGGCGATGGCCGGTCCGCTCGCGCTGCTCGTGGTCGAGGACGACCCGACGATCGGTGAGCCGCTCGCCGAGGCGCTGGGGCGCGAAGGGTTCGCCGCCACCTGGGTGGCCACCGGCGCCGACGCCCTCGCCGCCGACCCGGTCGACCTGGTGCTGCTCGACCTCGGCCTGCCCGACCTCGACGGCCGCGAGGTCTGCCGACAGCTGCGCGCCGCGTCGCCCACGCCGATCATCGTGCTGACCGCCCGCGACGACGAGATCGAGCGCGTCCTGCTGCTGGAGACCGGCGCCGACGACTACGTGCTCAAGCCGTTCAGCTTCCGCGAGCTGGTGGCCCGGATCCGCGCCGTCCACCGCCGGGCCGTTCCGCCGGCCCCGACGGGCCCGGCGACGACCGAGGACGACCACGGCCTGGTGGTCGACCGACGGGCCCGACGGATCCGCCTCGACGGCGAGGAGCTGGAGCTGACGCCGAAGGAGTTCGACCTGCTCACCCTCCTCGCCTCCGAGCCGGGCCGGGCGCTCGAGCGCGAGGCCATCATCGCCGCCGTGTGGGACGAGCACTGGTGGGGCCCCACCAAGACCCTCGACGTCCACATCGCAGCGCTGCGCCGCAAGCTCGGCGACCCGACGTGGATCACCACGCTGCGCGGCGTGGGCTACCGGCTCGATCCGCCGGAGGGCTCGGCGGTCGTGCTGGTCGGCGGCCCGTGACCCGCCGGCTGCTGCTCACGTACCTCACGATCACCGCGCTCACCCTCGTGATCGTCGTGGTGCCGCTCGGCCTCACCTTCGCCAGCCGCGAGCGCGACCGGCTCATCTTCTACGTCGAGCGCGACGCGCAGGCCATCGGCTCACGCGCCGAGGACGACCTCGAGAACGATCGAGAGCCCGACCTCACCGACGTCTTCGACCAGTACACCGCCGACGGCGCCCGCATCGTCGTGGTCGACGCCGCCGGTCGCACGGTGGCCGACTCCGATCGGGCCGACATCGGCCGCGACTACTCCACCCGCCCCGAGATCGCCCGGGCCCTCAACGGCGAGCGCGTGACGGGTCGTCGCCACTCCGACACGCTCCGCTCCGATCTCGTCTACGTGGCCATCCCGGTCGCGTCCGACGGCCAGGTGCACGGCGCGGTGCGCATCACCCTGCCGACCTCCACGGTGGACGAGCGCGTCCGCGACACGTGGATGCGACTCGCGGCCCTCTCGGCCATCGTGCTGTCGATCGTCGGCGCCGTCGGACTGATCCTCGCCCGAGGGGTGACGCGCCCGGTGCGCCAGCTCCAGGGCGCGGCCGAGCGGCTCGCGGCCGGCGACCTGAGCGCTCGGGCGGGCGAGGTGGAGGGTGCACCCGAGCTGGCCTCGCTCGCCCACCAGTTCGATGCCACCGCCGAGCGCCTCGAGCTGCTGGTGGACGCCCAGCGGCGCTTCGTGTCCGACGCCTCCCAACAGCTGCGCACCCCGCTCACGGCCCTGCGACTGCGCCTCGAGACCCTGCGTCCGAGCCCGGACGACGAGGTCGCGGTCGACGCGGCCCTCGCCGAGACCGACCGCCTCGCCCGCCTCGTGCAGTCCCTGCTCGAGCTGGCCCGCGCCGATGGCGCCCGCCCGGCACTCACCGACGTCGATGCCACGGCAGTCGCCGCCGAGCGCTGCGCCACCTGGGCGGACGTGGCCGAGGCCGCGGGCATCGAGCTCGTGCTCGACGCCCCGCACCCGTGCCCGGCCCGCACCGTCGAGGGCGGGCTGGAGCAGATCCTCGACAACCTGGTCTCCAACGCGCTGGCCGTCGCCGACGCGGGCACGACGGTCACCGTCTCGGTGCGGGCGGAGGGCCACGGCGCCGCCGTGCGGGTCCTCGACGAGGGCCCCGGCATGCCCGCGGCCCACCGGGCCCAGGCCACCAGCCGCTTCTGGCGGCCACCAGGCGCCACCGGCCCGGGCTCGGGCCTCGGGCTGGCCATCGTCGACCACCTCGCGATGGCCGCAGGTGGCGAGCTCGAGCTCAGCGAGGGGCCCGAGGGCCAGGGCTTGCTCGCCACGGTGCACCTCCCCGCGCCCGGGTCGGTTCCTTAACCCGGGCCTTACCTCGGTCTGGGAGCCGCTTGGCGCGCCCCTCCGTACGGTCCGGACCATGGAACGTCGCAAGGCCGTCACCGCCGCCGCCGCCGCTTCGGCCACCTTCCTGCTCGGAGCGGCTGGCCTCACCGCCAACGCCACGATCCTCGGGGATCACGGCAACGGCGGGGTCGGGACGATCGAGCCGGTGGTCGCACCGCTCGATCGCGTCCCGTCGACCTCCACCAGCCTCGCCGAGGTCCTCGCCGACCCGGCGGCGGGCGCACCGCCCCTCGGGTCGAGCGTCCCCAGCTCTGCCGCCCCCGTTCCGGCACCGACGTCATCGCCCGGCGTCGCACCGGGCGGGGGCGGCGGGCAACCGACCCCCGCCTCGCCGGCCAGCCTCGGTGGCGGCGGCGCCGTCGCGTCGAGCCCCCGGGGAACGGCCTCGCCCGCCACGCCCAGCCCGACCGCCGCACCCATCCCGGTGCCGACCACGGCGACACCCACCACGCCCACCGGGGCCAGCCCCACGAGCGGCGACGACGAGTACGAGGACCGCGAGGACGACGACCACCACCACGAGCACGAGGACGAGGACCACGACGACGACGGGTCCGAGGATGACGACTGACCGCTCGGCCCCACGGCGTCGTCGCCCGCACCCGGCGCTCGCCAGCCGCGTCCTGGTGACCGGCCTGGCGGCCGGGACGTCGGTCGGGCTCGTCGGGCTGCTCGCCCGAGCCGACCAGGTCGCAGCCGAGGCGCCCGCCGCCACCACCTCGACCACCGCAGCCGCCCCGGCTCCGGCGCCCCCCCTCGACGGTCCCGGGCACCGTCGTGACCTCGACCTCGGTGCCGCCCACCTCGGGCCCCGTGCCGGCCGACACGGCGTCGGCGGGCGCCGGTGCCCCGGTCACCGCCCCACCCACCACCGCCCCACCAGCGACCGCCCCGCCCGCCACGGCACCCCCGGTCACCGCCCCACCCGCCACGGCGCCCCCCGTGACCGCACCCCCGGTGACGGCCCCGCCCGTGACGGCACCCCCGGTCACGGCGCCGCCCGTCACCGCCCCGCCCGTCACCG
>JAGQSL010000308.1:0-284 GCA_020439525.1 Acidimicrobiales bacterium
TCCCGGCGACAACTCGGACTGCGTGCTGAAGCCGGTGGCGGTCTTCCCGGACCCCATCCGCGGCGGTGACGACATCCTGGTCATGTGCGAGGTCTTCCTGGTGGACGACACCCCGCACGCCACCAACACCCGGGCCCCGCTGCGCGAGGTCGCCGAGAAGTACGCCGACCAGGACATGTGGTTCGGCATCGAGCAGGAGTACACGTTCTTCAAGGACGGTCGTCCGCTCGGCTTCCCCGTCGGCGGCTACCCGGAGCCGCAGGGCTTCTACTACTGCGGCGTCG
>JAGQSL010000308.1:384-3272 GCA_020439525.1 Acidimicrobiales bacterium
CAGTGGGAGTTCCAGGTCGGCCCGCTCGGGCCGCTCGCCGTCGGCGACCACCTCTGGGTGGCCCGGTGGCTGCTCTACCGCATCGCCGAGGAGTTCGGCATCTCCGCCACCATCGACCCCAAGCCCGCCAAGGGCGACTGGAACGGCGCGGGCTGCCACACCAACTTCTCCACCAACGCCATGCGCGAGGGCTACGACGCCATCATCGCTGCCTGCGAGGCGCTGGGCCAGAAGGCCGAGGAGCACGTGCGGGCGTACGGCCACGGCATCGAGGATCGCCTCACCGGCGCCCACGAGACCGCCCCGTGGAGCGAGTTCTCCTACGGCGTGTCGAACCGCGGCGCCTCGATCCGCATCCCGTGGCAGGTGGCCGTCGACAAGAAGGGCTACGCCGAGGACCGGCGCCCCAACGCCAACATGGATCCCTACGTCGTGGCCCGCATGATCACCAACACGGTGTGCTCGGCCGCCGCCGGCGACTGATCCCACCGGGCGCTGGGCGCCCGACGTTGTCCGACCCGGGCTCCGGCCCGATCGGTTGTGCCGCTGCCGGCCCCCACCTTCGGGGGCCGGCAGTGGCGCGTCTCGGGCACCATGGCGCCCATGGCCCGGCTCCTCGTCGTCCACCACACGGTCTCGCCGCCGCTCGACTCGCTCCTGCAGGCGGTGCTCGACGGTGCGAGGAACCCCGAGCTCGAGGGCGTGGAGGTGGCGGTGCGACCGGCGCTCAACGCCTCGCCCGTCGACGTGCTGGAGGCCGACGGCCTCGTGCTCGGCACCCCGGCGAACCTGGGCTCGATGAGCGGCGCGCTCAAGCACTTCTTCGACTCGATCTACTACCCGTGCCTCGACGCCACGCGGGGCCGGCCGTGGGGGCTGTACGTCCACGGCAACAGCGACGTCGACGGCGCCGTGCGCGACGTCGAGCGGATCGTCACCGGCCTGGCGTGGCGGGCGGTGGCGCCGCCGCTGCGGGTGACCGGTGGTGTGGATCGCGCCGCGACCGATGCGGCGTGGGAGCTGGGTGCGGTCGTGGCCGCGAGCGCGCTCAGCCCGTGAAGGCGGGGGTGCCGGGCAGCGGCGTCGCCGGCGCCGGCCCGGGGAGGATCAGCGGCGGGATGGGCCCGACGTCGACCACGGTGATGCGGAACGGCAGCTGCAGGCCGCAGAAGTCGGCGAGCTGGTAGCAGGCGGTGAACTCGAACGTGCCGAGAGTCGTGGCCGCGCCCGACCAGGTGCCGTCGATGTCGAAGCCGAGCCCGGGCGGCAGCTCGCCTTGGATCACGAGCGTGGAGTCGCCCACGCCGAAGCCGTAGCGGTCGTACACCGGATACGGCGTGGGCTGGGCGCCGAGCTGGATCGTCTCGACCGTCGGGTCCTGGCAGCCCAGGTCGCTGCCCTCGGCGACCACCTCGGCGGTGGCCGAGGCGGGGTCGCCGACCACGTAGCCGTCGCCCGGCTCGACCGTGAGGGTGACGTCGCCGGGCGCGCCCGCCTCCACCGGGACGATCGTCGAGCTCTCGCCGGCCTCGATGACGACGGGCTCGGGGAGCGGGCCCAGGTCGGGGGTGCCCACCAGCGAGCCGGCGTAGCTCACGTCGACCGAGATGGTGCCCGAGGTGGCGTTGGGCCGCTCGACCTTGAGGAGGGCCTGCGACTGGTTGACGATCACCTCGCCGTCGCACTGCTGGATCACGAGCACCGAACCGGGCAGCGCACTGGCCACCACGTCGGGCAGGGGCGCGCCCTGCGGGGCCGCGGCCGCGAGCGTGGCGCTCCCGAGCGCGGCGACCGCCGCGATCGATCCGATGGCGATCTTCCTGCTGGTGCGCATGGCTGCTCCCGGGTCCCGTCGTCCGCCGCCGCCAGGGTGGCACGCCGCAGCCCGGCGTGCTCGGATCAGCCGGTGAGCGCGGGCGAGCCGGTCACCGGCCGGGCGGCGGGCGGCTCAGGCCCCTCGGGCGGGATCGGGGCCGGCGCATCGCCGTCGGTCACCTGCACCACGAGGCGGATCTCGGTGGGGCACCACCCCTCGGCGTCGCAGGCGACGACGTCGGCCTCGAACGTGCCGAGCTCGGTGGCGACGCCCGTCCAGGTGCCGTCGGCGGCGAGCTGCGTGCCGGGCGGGAGGTCTCCGTCGACCACGAGCGTGCTGCCGTCCTCGGCACCGGCGAGCTCCTCGATCGGCAGGGGCGCCTGCCCCCACAGCACGACCTGACGCACGTCGGGCACGTAGCCGAGGTTGCAGCCGAGGTCGGCGACCACCACGAGCGTGGCGATCTCCAGCGACGCCGTGGCCGGGGCCACGTCGTAGGCCGCGGCCGCGGGAAGCGACACGATGAGGTGGGCCATCGACGGCGGGAGCTCGACGGTGGCCGAGGCGGCGCCGGCGGGGATCACCACCGGGTCGGGCAGGCCCGAGCCGGTGGGCTGGTAGTCGACGTCGACCTCGAGCGCGTCGGTGGTGGGGCCGGTGCGCGAGAGGGTGAACGAGCCCGGGGTGGGCGGCTCGGGATCGGGGTGGCCGAGGCAGTCGATGGCCTGGACGTCGCGGCCGTCGGTGGCCGACGCCGAGACCACGGGGCGCGGCGGGTCCTGCGCCGGGGCCGCGAGGGCCGCCGCGCCTCCCGGTCCGACGACGAGCGCGACGAGCGCGCCGACCCCGATCCGCCGCCAGCTCCGTCGCTCGCCCATGCCAGCCGCCCTTCGTCGTGGAGGGGCAGCATCCCACGCGATCGCCTGTCGCGCGGGCCTAGGGTCGGCGCGTGGCAGGAGCGGGGGAGCCGACCGTCGACGACGTGGCGGCCAGCGTGGACCACGGCGCGATCGACCGGCTGCAGCGGGCCTACGCGGACGGGGTCACCTGCCGCGACTGGGATCGGGTGGCG
>JAGQSL010000309.1 GCA_020439525.1 Acidimicrobiales bacterium
GCCTGGGTCTTCGGCGGGGTGCGGTTGATCTCGTCGGCGAGCAGGACGCTGGTGAACACCGGGCCGGGCCGGAAGGTGAGCTCGCCGTCGCGGAGCACGACCGTCCCGGTGACGTCGGTGGGGAGCAGGTCGGGCGTGAACTGCACCCGGCCGAAGTCGATCCCGAGCGCCCGGGCGAACGTCGACGCGAGCAGCGTCTTGGCCGTGCCCGGTGGCCCCTCGAGCAGTAGGTAGCCGGCGACCACGAGCTCGGTGAGCAGGCCGTCGGTGACCGTCGGCTGGCCGACGACCACCTTGGTCACCTCGCCGTGGAGGCGACGGCGGAGCGCGCCGACGACGGGGGCGCCGGAGGCGGGGGTCGAGGTGGTCACGGGAGCCCTCCTGGGGGTTCGAGGTCGTGGGTGGGCCACCGGGTGCGGGCCCGCCCGGCGGCGGCGGCCCCGATGGCCAGCGCGGCGTCGAGGTCGGCGGGGGTCGGGTCGTCGGGGCTGCGCAACCCGACCACCAGGTCGGCACCCTGCGCACCGGCCCGGTCCAGGTCGGCGGCGACGGCGTCGACCAGGTCGAGGCGCGGGGGCCGCAGCTCGCGAGCCAGCGGCTCGGGCGGGCCGAAGCGCCCGGCGGCCCACCAGAGCCCGACGGCCAGCGCCACCAGGAGGGCGAGCCCCGTGGCCCGCGCCACGTCCGGCAGCGCGCCCAGGCCGGTCTGACCGAAGCCGTGCACGGACTCGGCGAACACGACCCGGCGAGCGTCGCCCACCAGGGCGAGGGCGAGCGCGGCGTCGTCGGCCTGGTCCAGGTGGCCGTTGGTCACGGGCGTCACGTCGCTCAACGCCACGAGGCGGCCGTCGCCCACGTCGGCCACGAGCAGCACCGGCTCGCCTTCGGCATCGCCCATGGCACCCAGTGCCCCCGCCGGCGTGGACCACCGATGGTCGAAGCCCGCCGCGATCTTGTCGACCCCGGCCAGCTCGGGCACCGGCAGCCAGGGCCGCACCGCCGCGCCCGGATCGGCCCGCGGCGCCTCGACGGCTGCGTCCAGCAGGTCGGCGACCAGCGGTGCGGCGCTCGCACCGACGGCCACGACCCGTCCACCGGCGTCGACGAACGCCGCCACGGCGGCGAGCTCGCCCTCATCGAGGTCGCCGGGATCGGCGAGGACGAGGGCGTCGGTCGATGCGTCGAGCTCGAGGCGATCCACCGCGGCGTCGTCGCGCTGGACCTCGCGCCCGGAGCGGCCGAGCAGCTCGGCCCACGCCTGCACGCCGTCGTCGCCGGTGGAGAACGACGAGGCGGGCGGCCCGCCCGGTTGGGTCCCCACCAGCGAGCTCCAGCTCTCGGTGAGCAGGGCGAGCACCAGGGCGCCGGCGACGACGCTGAGCACCACGCGCTGCCAGCGAGCGAGCGCCGCCCACCGCTCGGCGAACCCGAGGTCGTGCGCCTCGACCGTCACCGCGCCGCCCTCGCCCCGAGGACCTCGGGCCAGCGGGCCCGCGCCGCCTCGACGTCGTCCGCGGTGGCTCGTCGACCGCCGTAGGTGACCTCCTGGAAGGTGGCGGCCAGCTCGCCGAGGGCGACGCCGCCGACCTCCGCAGCGGCGCGCTCCGCCGTCGTCTCGAGGCGCAGCTCCAAGCGCCCGACCCGCACCAGCCGGATCAGCCCGGCCTCGAACCGCCGCCGAACGGCGAGGTCGAGGTCGCCCGCCGCCTCCGCCGCCTCGGCCTCCGCATCGAGCACGGCCGGGTCGGCATCGGGGTCGACGAGGTAGCGCCCCGCGGGCGACCCATCGGACGCCACGCCACGAGCCGCTACGGCCCGGGAGGTCCAGATCGCGGCGGCCACGGCCAGGGCGGCGACGAGGGCGACGCCCAGGAACGGCACGGCGACGATGGCGCGCCAGATCGGGCCGAACACGTCGCCGAGCAGGCGCACCAGGGGCTCCAGGCGCTCGCCCACCCAGCGGACCACCCCACGGAACGGCCGCGGCGGCTCCGTTCTGCGGTAGGCATCGCCATCGAGCACGTCGCGCGCCTCGGCGCGAGCGCGCTCGGCCGCACCGTCGTCTCCCGGCGCCGGCTCGTCGAACAGCCGGGCGATCGACTCCAGCCGCCGGGCCCGCTCGGCACCGTCGCCCAGCTCCGCGGTGGCCGCCGCGAGGTCGACCGGCCGGCCGTCGACCTCGTCGATGCTGTGAAGCTCCTCGAGCGCTGCCGGATCGTCGATCGCCTCGCGAGCGAGGGTCGCGACCTCGTCGGGATCGGCGCTGCGGCCGGGCATGGCCCCGAGCGATGGCCCGACGAGCGACGAGCCGACCACGATCGCCACGATGCCGGCGACCCACGCCGGCGCCCGCCGTCGTCGTCGCGGATCAGCCACCGGGGGGCGGCGGCGGTGCCCAGCCGCCCGATGGGGCATCGGGCGGGGTCTCGGGCGCGGGCGGTGGCGGTGCCCAGCCCGGCGGCGGCGATCCGGGCGGAGGGGGGTACGCGCCCGGAGCCTGCGGGTAGCCCGGAGCCTGCGGGTAGCCCGGAGACGGGGGCGGCGGGTAGGCACCCGGGGGCATGCCGGGGTACGGCGCGACCGGTGCCCAGGCGGGGGCTCCGGGCTGGGCGGGGAAGCCGCCGACGGGCATCGGCGCACCGAGGCGCTGGGCCCAGAGCACCAGGTCGAACCCCTCCTTGCGCACCCGCTGGTCGACGTAGAGCGCGACGAGCAGCGCCGCCGAGAACGGCTGGATCACCAGGAGCGAGCCGACCTGGCCGAGCAGGGACCCCACGACGCTCCCGGCCTCGCCGAGCAGCCCGCCCAGGAGCTGCAGCGGCAGCGAGATCGCCTGACCGGCGATGCCCGTGAGGATCGCCGAGAGCACGAGCACCCCGAGGACCCGCCAGAACGACCCCTCGACCAGCCGCTGGGACCGTCGCATCGACGCCCCCACGCCACCGCCCTCGACGAGCAGCGCCGGGACGGCGAGCGACCACATCACGTAGAGGATCACGCCCGGGATGATGCAGGCGATGAGCCCGACCACCATCCCGAGGGTGGTGAGGAGCGTGAGGCCGATGAGCGCCGGCAGCCGCCGCATGCCGAACGAGAGGGTCTCGCGCCAGGTGACCTCGTCGCCGAGGTACACCGACGACACGGCGCGGATGCAGGCCGCGGTGGCGAGGGTCGTCGCGAGGAAGTAGAGAATCCCGGCGAGGGCGGCGGCACCGAGGAACGGAGCGATCGAGCCCTCGAAGGTGGTGAACCCGGTGGCCGGGTCGGTCGTGGTCTCCGGGATGGCCGACCACAGCAGCAGCCCGGCGACGACCATCGCGGGCAGCACCGTGATCGACACGGCGATCGCCATGGTGGCGAACCGCTGCCGATAGATCTTGAACGCCGCGTCGAGCAGCTCGCCCACGCCGAGGGGCCGCAAGCCTTCCACCGCTCGGACCCTACCCGCCGACGCCGTCGTCGGCGCTCACCCCGTCGGCAGGCGCCGGGCGGCCACGGCGGACCAGCGGCGCGCAGATCGCTGCGCCCACCACATCGACCACCACGAAGACGATCCGAGCCGTGACCGCGGTGGCGATGGCGATGTCCTTCGGCGTCCCCGACGCGGCGTAGAGCACCGTCTCGCGGATCCCGGCCCCCGACGGGACCGGCACGGCGAGGAAGCCGACCACCCACGAGAGGATGGTGGCGAACATCATCCGGGCGAAGCCCACGTCGGGCGTGAGGGCCCGGGCCACCGAGTACGTGGCCAGGCCGATGAAGATCCAGGTGGGCACGTAGCGGGCCACCAGGCCGAGCGATGCGTTCCAGCGCGGGATGGGCACGTCGAGCTGGCGCTTGGTGACCCGTGCGACCACGCCGACCAGCCGCTCGAGCACGTCGTGGTGCAGCACCGCCACCCCGACCGGCAGGGCCAGCAGGAACAGCATCCAGGGGCTGAACCCGCCACCGGAGGACAGCGCGAACGGGAGGAAGGCGGCTGCGGTGAACATGGCGGCGAGGTACAGCATGCCGAGCGAGAGGGCGACGCTCGTGAAGGCCCGGCCCTTGGCCACCCCGCCGCGGCGGGCGAGCTCGCCCCGGCCCAGCACCGGCCACACCCCACCGGGCACGTACTTGCCCAGCTCGCCCACGAAGTACCACGGCACCACCCGGCGCAGCGGCACCTCGGCACCGAGCGTGCGCAGCACGTAGCGCCAGCCCCAGCCGATGCTGGTCATCCCCAAGATCGCGAACGCGCCGGCGGCCACGAGCCAGCCGGTCTCGGCGTCGGCGAGCTCGTCGGAGACGCGGGGCCAGTCGGTGACGAGCCGCCGCCCGACGAAGCCCACGGCGAGCAGGCCGAGGACCAGCCCGGCCGCCGTGACGAGCTTGGTGGCCTTGGAGCGCGGCGCGCCCGGCGCCCCGCCGTCGCCCCCGTCGCCGTGCTCGAGCGCGGTCTCGACGAGGACCTCGACGACCTCCTCGGCCAGCGGGTGCTCGTGGTGGTGGGGCTCGGTCACGGTGCGCCCTCCGGCGGGGTCACGCCCAGCCGGTCGACGGCGGCCTGGCGCAGCTCGTCGTCGCTGAGCCCGGTGCGGCGACGGAAGTCGCGCAGGTCGAGGAAGAGGAACCGCCCGTCGGGCGACACGAGCGGCTCGACGCCGACGGCCGCCACGATGTCGTCGATCTCGCCGCCGTCGCCGAGCCCGCCGTCGGTGTAGCCGTAGGTGTCGATCCACAGGCCCTCGAACCCGAGGCCGAGCAGGGCGGGGAGGGCGCCGATCGGGCCGACCTGGTCGCGGAGCGTCACCTGCCACTCGGCGTCGGGTCGGCCCTTGATCGATCCGTAGCTCCAGCGCAGCGTCCCGTCGTCGGCGAGGAAGCCGCGGAGGTGGTCGTAGTCGACCATGCGGCCGACCGGCTCGGACTCGGGGAACTCGACCACCGGCAGCTGGAAGATGGCGGCGCCGTCGGGCATCTGCTCTTCGATCTGGGCCACGAAGGCCCGATCGCTCGCATGCTGCGCCTCGATCTCGTCGTAGGGCCGGCGCTGGGGAGGGATCCCGTCCCACAGCCCGAACGCGAGCACGGCCACGGCGAGGGCGGCGAGCACGGGGCGAGGGCTCGCCCGGCGAGCCCGGATCCGGGCCTCGAGGCGCTCGGCCCAGCCGAGGACCACCACCATGGCGAAGAAGGCGATGATCAGCACGATCCGGTTCCACACCCGGATCTGGGCGAAGCCCACCATGGCGAGCAGCACCGAGAAGCCGGCGATGGTGCCGAACAGCAGCGAGAGCAGGGTGAACGTGGTGGCCTGCTCGCGCAGCGCCGAACGGTCCCACGACGGGCGCACGTCGGGCCGCTCGCGGCGCCAGCGCCCGGCGAACGCCCCCCACAGGGCGCCGAGGAACCCGGCGGTGCCGAGGATGCCCAGCGCCTGGCCCCCCTCGCTGCGCACGAAGCTGTCCTCCTGCGCCTTGGCGCCGATGTCGGACAGCAGGCCGTTGCGGTGGCCGCCCTGGGGCGTCACCAGCCGGGTGAGCTTCAGGCCGTAGAGCTCGGACTCGGTGACGAGCCGGCGGGCCGCAGCTTCGTTCGTGCCGTACGCCCGGTAGTAGTTGAGGGTCGGGGCGCTCAGCACGGCGAACGTGGCGCCCATCACGGCGATCAGGGCGCCGGCCACGAGGAGGCGCTGCGGCTCACGCCAGCGGATGGCGCCGACGAGCGCGCCCGACGCGAGGAGGGTCATGGCGAACCCGGTGGTCATGGTCTCGGTCCCGGCGATGACGACCGCCACCGCGACGGCGCCGGCGACGCGAGGCCAGCGCAGGTTGCCGCGGAACGGCAGGCGCCCGCCGCGACCGGGCTCGACGAGGAACCGCTCGCGCCACTGGGTGGCCCACACGAGCAGGAGCGCGGCGAGGGGGGCCGACGCGTAGGTGCTGCGCCACAGGTGCATCTCGCCGTGGGTGAAGTGGTACGGCAAGAAGGTGTAGATCAGCGCCGCGACGGCGGCCGGGACGAACGAGAACCGCAGGTGGCGCAGCACCAGGAAGGTCACGGCGGCCAGCACGCCGAAGCCGAGCAGGAAGTAGAGGTTGATGGCGAGGCCCCAGTCGCCCGTCGCCATCGCCACCACCTTGATGGCACCGAGCTGGAAGCTCTCGCCCCCGTGCGGGAAGTCGTAGAACTGCTGGCCGAAGGGGGCCCCGAGGCGCGGCTGGTGGAGGTACCAGCCGTTCTCGTCGATGTTCTTCACCATCATCGAGATGAGGGTGGCATCGGAGCGGGTGTCGAACGGGAGCCGCATCGGCATGTCCCACACCCGAAGGAGCACCGCACCCCACGCCCAGGCGGCGGTGGCCACGGCGAGCGCCTCCAGCGGCAGGCGGCGCCGACGAGCAGGCGGCGGGGCGTCGACGTCGGGGCTCATGCCGCGTCCGACCCTACCGGCCGGCTCCGGACGGCCTCGGCCACCAGCCACGCCGCCGCCACCACCGTGGCCACGGCGAGCAGGCCCAGCAGCGCCCCCGGCCAGGCGCTCCAGGCGACGAGGGCGCGCACCTGCCCGCGCGGGCCCAGGCCCGGGCCGCCCCACCAGTCGGCGAGGGCACGGCGCAGGGCGTGGCCCTGCAGCACCGCAGCGGCGCCGAGCGTGCCGACGAGCCCCCAGCGCGCCGACCACCGAGCCACGCCCACGGCCACCAGCACGAGGAGGCCCGCCAGGCCGGCGAACAGGTAGCGACCCTGGATGAACGGGAACGTGCTGGTGGTGGCGTAGAGCCGCCACGCTCGCAGCGACACGAACGCGCCGAGGGCGAGGAAGGGCAGGAGCAGGACCGCTCGCTGGAGCCGCGTGGGCTCCCCGGGCTCGCCGCGAGGCGCCATCGCGGTCAGCACCGCGGCCGCGACGGCCACGGTCGCGAGCAGGGCCCACCACCACGACACGCGGACCGTGTACCAGCCGAAGGAGCCCCAGAACCGCTGGTCGAGCTTGCTCGTGAGCTCGCCGAGGAACCCCAGCGCATCGGGCGAGAACCCCGGAGGCTGCAGCTCGGACGTGAGCCGACGGGTCTCGATGCTCGGCGCGAAGCTGCCGGTCCGCGACCGGACCCGCAGGTACCACCACCCCGCCCCCACGAGCGTGGCGCCCCCTGCCACGACGAGCGGCCGGAGCGCCGCCCGGCGCAGGCCCACGAGGTAGGCGACGAGCACCACGGGCGGGAACACGGCGGCGAAGGCCTTGGTGAGCAGGGCCAGCGCCGTGACGACGCCCACGAGCACGGCGGTGCGCCAGGACCGGTCGCCTCGCACCACCCCCGCCAGCAGCGCCATCAGCACCGCACCCAGCAGGGTGAGGAGGTTGTCGTTGTTCAGGGTCGAGCCGATGTGGGCCAGCATCGGCAAGCCCAGCACGGCGACCGCCGCGATGGCGCCGGTCGCGTCGTCAAGGCCGAAGCGCCGCGCCGCCCACCAGCAGACCAGCGGGAGCGGCGCCACCAGCGCCACGTTCACCAGCCGGAGCAACGCGAGCTCGCGATCGGTCGACCACGGTCCCCCGCCGAGGCCCCGCTCGATGCGCAAGACGGTGGCCATCGCCTCGTAGTAGAGCGGCGGGAGCTGGGGCATCTGGTTGAGCTGACCGAGGCGCTCGTCGCCGCCCGCGTCGTCCCAGGCCGGCCGATCCGCGGCGGCGGGCGCCTCGGCACGGGGGTGGCGGCGGATCGAGGTCGCGGTGACCTCCTCGCCTTCGCGCGGGCAGGCCCGCGTGGCCGCCGCGTAGGTGCGGCAGAGCCGGAGGATCGCCACCTGGTTGTGCAGCTCGTCGAAGTCCGGGTAGCTGCCGCCGTCGGCCAGGTGGAGCACGAGGGCCAGGTGCGCGGGCTCGTCGGGCGCCTCGCCGAGGGGGGCGACCACCGACCACACGGCCCCGAGCGCGCCGAAGGCCAGGCAGGCGGCGAGGACGATCCGGGGGACGCGCCGGCCGCGCTCGGGCCGGGTCGCGGTCGGATCGGGCACGGCGGGCGATCCTACCGTCGGGGGGTGGATGCCAGCGGGCCGGGGGACGGGACCTATCGTTGGTGGCCATGAGCGACCTCGCCCACCACCCTGTCGCGCCCACCGGCGACCCGGACGAGATCGACGTCAGCATCGTGCTGCCCGTCTACAACGAGAAGGGCCACCTCCACGAGGAGATCCGCCGCATCCGTGCGGCGATGGATGCGGCGGAGTTCTCCTACGAGATCATCGTCATCGACGACGGGTCCAACGACGGCTCCGGCGATGCCCTGCGGGAGATCGACGGCATCCGGCTGATCCAGTTCCTCACCAACCGCGGCTCGGGCTCGGCCCGCAAGTACGGCACCCGGGCGGCGCGGGGCCGCATCGTCGTGTGGACCGACGTCGACATGAGCTACCCGAACGACCTCATCCCCGAGCTGGTGCGCGAGCTCGACGGGTACGACCAGGTCGTGGGCGCCCGCACCACCGAGGAGGGCACCCACAAGATGTTCCGGGTGCCGGCCAAGGCCTTCATCCGCAAGCTCGCCAGCTACCTCGTGCAGACCCCCATCCCCGACCTCAACTCCGGGATGCGCGCGTTCCGGCGCGACGTCGCCTTGCAGTACGTCAGCCAGCTGCCCCCCGGGTTCAGCTGCGTCACCACCATCACCCTCACCTTCCTGGCCCACGGCTACACGGTGAAGTACTGGGACATCACGTACTCCAAGCGGGCCGGGAAGTCGAAGTTCCACTGGTGGGCCGACACCAAGCGCTACCTGCTGCAGGTCATCCGCATGACCCTCAGCTACGACCCGTTCCGGGTGTTCCTCCCGATCGGGTTCCTGCTCCTGGCCATCGCCACGGGCAAGCTCGTCTACGACATCGTCGACAGCGACTGGAAGGTGGCGATCAACACGCTGCTCATGTTCCTCGCTGCGTTCCAGGTGTTCGTGGTGGGCATGCTCGCCGACCTGATCGGCCGGGCCACGCGAGCCACCCATGAGGTGCAGCCGGCCGCCGGGTTCACCCGAGACGTCGGCCCCACCTTCCCGGCGGGCCACCAGAAGGCCCCCTGATGGCCAAGACCACCATCGAGGTCGACGGCGACGAGGTCGAGACCGGCAACACCTACGACAAGTACGCATCGAAGAACCCCGTGGAGCGCAAGCTCATGGACGGGTTCTTCGAGGCGCTCGACCGCTCGCTGCCGGCCACCTCGCCCTCACGCATCCTCGAGGTGGGCGTCGGCGAGGGCGAGGTGACCGCCCGGCTCGCCCAGCGGTTCCCCGACGCCACGTTCGTCGGGGTCGACCTGCCCGACCCGCAGCTGGCGGCCGAGTGGGCGGGCAAGGGCTTCGCCCCGCTGTTCGGGGACATCGGCCGGCTCCCGTTCGAGGACGCCACGTTCGACCTGGTCCTCGCCATCGAGGTCCTCGAGCACGTGCCGTTCCCCGAGCTCGCCCTGGCCGAGCTTCACCGCGTCGGGCGCCGCGACCTGGTCGTCTCGGTCCCCCGCGAGCCGATCTGGTGCGCAGCGAACCTGGCCCGAGGCAAGTACGTGAAGGAGCTCGGGAACACCCCGGGCCACATCAACCACTGGGGCAAGCGGGCCTTCGCCGAGCTCGTCGGACGCCGCTTCGACGTCCGAGCCGTGCACAGCCCGTTCCCGTGGACGATGGTGGCCGCGTCGGTCCGCACGACGTGACCGGCCGGCTCCGGCGCGCGGTGGCGGCGCGGCCGGCGCTGCTCGGCGTCGTGGGCGCCGTCCTCCTCCTCGCCGGCGGGTCGTGGTACCAGGCGTTCGTCACGCCGCCCTACCGGTTCATCGACGAGCAGGCCCACGCCGGCTACGTGCTCGAGCTCCAGCACGGCCGCCTCCCGTCGATCGACACGCCGATCGACGCCGCGGCCGGCGGTGGCGCCCTGCAGGAGCGCCTGGCGATGGAGCCCGAGCGCCGACGCGACGTGTGGGTGGCCAACAACCCGCCCCTCACGTACCTGCTCGCCGTCGGCCCGAGCGCGCTCACCCGCGCCCTCGGCGTGCCCGGCGGTCCGCTCGTCGGCCTGAGGCTGCTCAACGTCGCCGCCACGGCCGGCGCGGTCGTCCTCGCCTACCTGCTGGCACGCGACCTCGCCGGCGGCGACCCGACGGTGGGCCTCGTCGGCGCCGGCATCG
>JAGQSL010000310.1 GCA_020439525.1 Acidimicrobiales bacterium
CTGGCCGCCGCCGTGGCCCTCGCCGGGGCCTGAGCGGCGGGCCGACCGAGCGCCCACGGCCCGGCCGGTACGCTGGCTCGGCCCGGGCGACCGGCCGGGCACCTGTCCCCGTCCCGGGAGGGAGCACCCGATGTGCGGCATCATCGCCGTCCTCCGTCGTCGCCGCGATCGTCGTCCGCCGACGACGTCGGAGCTCGTCGGCCCGCTCGAGGGCGCCGGCGCCCGGCTGGCCGGCGCGTCGGGCGATGACCTGGGCGCCGTCCTCGCCGAGCTCGCCACCAGCGTGGAGGGCGTGGACCGCCTCCTGCGGGGCACGACCGGGGTCCTCGCGCTGCTCGCCGACCGCGGCCTCGCCGCCGTCCTCGGTGCGCACTGCCGGGAGCTGCTGGCCGCGCTGACCGCCCGCGAGGGGGCGCTCGACGAGGACGCCATCCCCACGGCCGCCCTGGAGGCCGTCAACGCGGCGGCCATCCGCCTGAAGGACGCCCTGTGGGCGGTGGAGCGCGATCGGCTGCGGACCGCCGCCGCGGTCGCCGACCTCGCCGGTCCGGCCGCGTCGCCCTCGGCGCTCGGCGCCTTCGCCTCGGTGCAGGCGGCGCTCTCCGCGCTCGACCGCCTCGAGGTGCGCGGTCGAGACTCCGCCGGGCTCATGCTGCTCGTGCACGGCCACGGCCTCGACCTGGGCGACCAAGCGGTGGCCGGGCTGCTCTCGGCGCGCAGCCGCGACCCGCTCTTCACCTCCGGTGCGGTGCGGGTGACGCCCGAGGGGCACCTCAGCTTCGTGTACAAGGCGGCGGCCGAGATCGGCGAGCTGGGCGACAACACGCAGGTGCTGCGCGAGGCGATCCGGGGCGACGCGCTGCTCCACCTGGCCGTCGCCGCCGAGGGCGCCGAGGTCACCGTGCTGGGCCACACGCGCTGGGCGTCGATCGGCATCATCTCCCAGCCCAACGCCCATCCGATGAACTCCGACGAGCTGGGCGCGGATGGCGGCCCCTACGTCACGGCCGCCCTCAACGGCGACGTCGACAACTTCGCCGACCTCAAGGTGACCGACGAGCTGCGGATCGCGCCCGAGATCACCAGCGACGCCAAGGTGATCCCCACGCTCGTGTCCCGACGCCTCGGCGCCGGCGACGCCGCGCTCGACGCCTTCCGCCAGACCGTCCGCCGCTTCGACGGGTCGGTGGCGGTCGCCGCCAGCGCCTCGTCCACGCCCGGTCGCCTGCACCTCGCGCTGCGCGGCAGCGGGCAAGCCCTCTACGTCGGCCTCGACGACGACCTGTACATCGTGGCCTCCGAGCCCTACGGCGTGGTCGAGGACGCCACCCGGTACCTGCGGCTCGACGGCGAGACGCCCTCGGATCCCACCGACCCCTCCGCCAGCCGGGGCCAGGTCGTCGAGCTCGACGCCGCCCTCGCCGGGACGGTCGAGGGGATGCGGCGCCTCAGCTACGACGGCACCGAGCTGCCCGTGGGCGAGGCCGAGCTGGTGGCGCCCGAGGTGACGACCCGCGACATCGATCGGGGTGCCTACCCGCACTTCCTCCTGAAGGAGATCGAGGAGGCGCCGGGCTCGTTCCGCAAGACGCTCCGCGGCAAGATCGCCCGCGATGGCGACCTGCTGCGGGCGTCGCTCGGGCCCGAGACGCTCCCGGAGGCGATCCGCGCCGACCTGCGCGACGGCACCATCGCCCGGGTGCTCGTCATCGGCCAGGGGACCGCCGCGGTCGCCGGCCAGAGCCTCGCCCAGGCGCTCGCCGTCGAGGTGGCGCCGACGCCCGTGCGGGTGCAGGCGCTCCCGGCCACGGAGCTGTCGGGCTTCTCGCTGCGGCCCGACATGCGCGACACCCTCATCGTCGCCATCAGCCAGTCGGGCACGACGACCGACACCAACCGGACGGTCGACCTCGCCCGCTCGCGCGGAGCGCGCGTCGTGGCCATCGTTAACCGGCGGGCGAGCGACCTGGTCGACAAGAGCGACGGCGTGCTCTACACGTCCGACGGCCGCGACGTCGAGATGTCGGTGGCGTCGACCAAGGCGTTCTACGCGCAGATCGCCGCCGGGTTCCTCCTCGCCTTCGCCATCGCCCAGGAGGTGCCCGGCACCGACGACGGTGCCGCCCGGCGCCACGAGCTGCTCGCCGGCCTCCGCGAGCTGCCGGCCGCCATGGAGGAGACCCTCGCCCGTCGTGAAGCGATCGCCGAGGCCGCCCAGGAGCTGGCGCCCAGCCGCCGCTACTGGGCGATCGTCGGGTCGGGCACCAACCGGATCGCCGCCGAGGAGATCCGGATCAAGTTGTCGGAGCTCTGCTACAAGGCCATCGCCTCCGACGCCATCGAGGACAAGAAGCACATCGACCTGTCCTCCGAGCCGCTGATCCTGGTCTGCGCGGCCGGCCTCGTCGGCTCCAACGCCGACGACGTGGCCAAGGAGGTGGCGATCTACCGGGCCCACAAGGCCACGCCGATCGTGGTGGCCACCGAGGACGAGGACCGCTTCAGCGCGGCCCTGCGGGTGATCTCGGTGCCGAGCGTCCGGCCCGAGCTGGCGTTCGTGCTCACCACCGTGGCCGGCCACCTCTTCGGCTACGAGGCCGCGCTCGCCATCGATGCCCAGGCCCGTGGGCTGCGCGAGGCCCGCGGCGCCATCGAAGACGCCGTGTCCGATCCCACGATCGTCGATGGCGACCGCCTCCTGGCCGGGCTGCGGCCCACGCTCGAGCCGATCTCGGGCCGCTTCCACGACGGCCTCCGCAGCGGGGCCTACAACGGGAGCCTCGAGGCCGGCACGGCGGTGCGCCTCGCCTCGATGTTCCGGTACGCCACCGGCCTGGCGCCGCTCGAGGCCTACCAGGTGGAGCACGGGCGGGTGGGCACGCCGAGCGTGGTGGTCGAGGACCTCACCAGCGCCCTGACGGCCGCCATCGAGGAGCTCACCCGTCCGGTCGACGCCATCAAGCACCAGGCCAAGACGGTCACGGTCGGCATCTCGCGCTCCGACGAGAGCCTCCTCGACGTGCCGCTCGTCCGCGAGGCGCTGGCGGCGGGCGCCGCGCGCGACCGTCTCAGCTACAAGGCGCTGCGCACCCTCGCCGGCCTCGACGCCGCCGTTGCGGAGGTCACCGGGTACACGCGCTATCGCATCGAGGGCGACGTGGCCGAGGGCGAGGCCACCATCGTCGTCGTCGATCGAGGCGGCATCGCTCGCGACCTGCCGCTGCGCACCGAGCGCAACCCGCTGCTGCGCGGCACCAAGCACCGGGTGGCCACCGAGCGCGAGGTCACGGTCGCCGTGGGCCGCTCCGACGGCCGCAGCCTCGTGCTCGTGCCCGAGGTGAAGGGCAACCAGTGCACCGGGATCACCCTGCTGCACGTGCGGTTCGCCGAGGCGCTGGCCTCGGCTCGGATGCGCTCGGTGCTCGAGTCCTACCGAGGTCGGTACGCCGCCCTGAAGGACGCGGTCACCGAGACCGAGCCCACCTTCCGAGACGACCTGCTCGGCGTCCTGCCCCCGGTCGAGGTCCTGACCACGCCGGTCAACGTGCTCGCCGACCGCTGGCGGGCCGGCGAGGAGCCGAGCTCGTGATCATCGTCATCGCCGTGTTCCTCATCTCGCTCGTCATCATCGGCATCGCGTTCGTCGACAACCGCCGGGGCTCGTGATCGGCGTGGGCGTCGACCTCGTCGAGGTCGACCGGATGCGCACCGCCCTGGCCCGCACGCCCACCCTCGAGGCCCGGCTGTTCACCGACGGGGAGCGGGCGTACGCCCGGGCGGCGCACGATCCCGCGGAGCGCTTCGCCGTGCGCTTCGCCGCCAAGGAGGCGGCGATGAAGGCGCTCGGCGTCGGCCTCGGTGCCATCGACTGGCACGACGTCGAGGTGGTGCGGGAGGGGAGCGGCCGCCCCCGCCTGGTGGTGACCGGTCGCGCCCTCGAGCTGGCGGCCGACCTCGGCGTGTCGGGCTGGTTGGTGAGCCTCACCCACACCGCGTCGATGGCCGAGGCGGTCGTCGTCGCCCGCTGATCGGCCGACCGCCGAGCTGACGGCCGTCGCTCAGCGCCGAGCGGCGGTCGCCAGCAGCTCCCGCCAGCGCGTGAGCGCCAGCAGGTGGCCCTCGTCGGCCAGGATGCGGAGCTCGGCGTGGGGGAGCGCCCGCGCCCACCAGCGCCCGAACGCGGGTGGGGCGGTGGCGTCGAGGGCGCCGTAGACGAGCTCGACCCGGACGGCCACCGCCGACCAGTCGACGTCGGGCGCGTCGATCTGGAGCTCGACCTCGCGGTGGAGCCCGCCCGGGCCCTGGGCCACCGCATCGACCACGCCGTCCGCCAGGGCGCGCGCCGCGCCCGGGATGGACGTGAGGACGGCCCGGCGGGTCGGGTCGGCGCCCTCGAGCACGTGCTCGAGGGCGAGGGCGTCGTCGCAGGGTGACGGGGCCAGCATCGGCACGGCGAGCTCGGCGGCACCGCTGGGCCCCAGCGACGCCCCCAGCTCGGCGATGAGGTGGCGTCCGCCGTCGGCGTCGTCGAGGAGGCCCGGCTCGGCCATCGCCTCGAACGGGACGAGGCCGGCGGCGACCACGACGTCGGCGGCCCGGTCCGGGTGGCGGGCGGCGAAGGCCAGGGCGCTGGTGGCGCCCGCCGACCAGGCCAGGGCGCCGAGGCGCTCGACGTCGAGGGCATCGGCGAGGACGGCGAGGTCGTCGGCGAAGGAGCCGAGGGTGCGAGCCGGGTGGGGATCGGAGCCGCCGATACCCGGGCGGTCGACGGCGAGCAGGCGCACGCCGGCCTCGGCGGCGAGCGCGTCGTCGGGGTGTCGGGCGCGACGGGAGTCCGGCGTGCCGTGGTGGAAGGCCACCGGCACGCCGTCCGGGTCGCCCACGTCGTCGTACGCGAGGCGCCGACCGTCGGGGAGCACGATCGTCCGGGGCGAGGGCACGGGGCGGGACCCTACCGGGAGGGCGGCGGCGGGTCGGATGGGGTGAGCTCGGGCCGGGCAGGATGGAGGCGTGGAGCCCATCGTCACGCCCGAGGAGATGGCGGCCATCGACGCCGCGGCACCCGAGCCGGTGGACGAGCTGATCGAGCGGGCCGGCGCCGCCGTGGCGCGGGAGGCGCTCGGGCTGCTCGGCGGCGCCTACGGGCGGCGCGTCGTCGTCGTGGTGGGGAAGGGCAACAACGGCGCCGACGGCCGGGCGGCGGCCCGTCGCCTCGAGCGCCGGGGGGTGCGCTGCGCCGTCCTCGCCGCCGGCGAGGCCCCCGCGTCGCTCCCTCCGGCCGACCTGATCATCGACGCGGCGTACGGCACGGGGTTCCGCGGCACCTACGAGGCGCCCCGACCCCGGGACCCCGCCACCCCGGTGCTCGCCGTCGACATCCCCTCCGGCGTCGACGGCCTCACCGGCGTGGCCTCGGGTCGGCCGCTCGCCGCTGATCGAACGGTGAGCTTCGCCGCCCTCAAGCCGGGCCTGCTCCTGGCCGACGGCGCGGCGCTCGCGGGCGACGTCGTCGTGGCCGACATCGGGCTCGACACCTCCCGCGCCGCGGCGCATCGCGTCCACGACGCCGATGTGGCCGGCTGGCTCCCGTCGAGGGCGCGCCAGGCCCACAAGTGGCAGGCCGCGGTGTGGATCGTGGCCGGCTCGCCCGGGATGACCGGGGCGGCCCGCCTCGCGTGCGGCGGGGCCCAGCGAGCCGGCGCCGGCTACGTGCGGCTCTCGTGCCCCGGCGCGGCGACGGCGGTGGACGCCCCGGTGGAGGTCGTGGTGCACCCCCTCCCCGCGGAGGGTTGGGCGCAGGCCGTGGCGGGCGACCTGGCCCGATTCGCCGCGCTGGCCGTCGGCCCCGGCCTGGGCCGGTCGGCCCCGACCACCGACGAGGTGCGCCGCCTCGTGCGCTCGGCGCCCGTGCCCACCGTGGTCGACGGCGACGGGCTGGTGGCGCTCGGGGACCAGGCCGCGGCGTGCGTGGCGGGCCGGGCGGCCGACGCCGGCCCCGTGGTGCTCACCCCCCACGACGGCGAGGTGCGGTCGCTCGTGGGGCGAGGGCCCGGGGCCGACCGGTTCGCCGAGGCGCGCGAGCTGGCCCGGACCACCGGCGCCGTCGTCTTGCTGAAGGGGCCGACGACGCTCGTGGCCGAGCCCGGCGGCCAGGTGCTGGCGGTCGATGCGGGCGATGCCCGGCTGGCCACGGCGGGCACGGGCGACGTGCTGACCGGGGTCATCGCCGCGCTGCTCGCCGTCGGGATGGCCGGCCCGGAGGCGGCCGCCGCCGGCGCTCTCCTGCACGCTCGGGCCGGCGACCTAGCCTGGTCTCGCGGCTTGGTGGCCGGCGACCTGGTCGACCACCTCCCGGCCGCGCTCGCTGCTGTCGCCGGAGGCCCGATTGCCACGCTCCACCCCCGTCGCTGAGGTCATGACGACCGAGGTGCTCACGTTCCGCCCCGACGACAACGTGGGTGACGCCATGTCGAGCCTGGTGGCGCGCAGCATCGATGCCGCGCCCGTCGTCGACGATGCCGGCTCGGTGGTCGGCATGCTCTCCACCGGCGACCTCATCGTCCAGGAGACCACCCTCCACGTGCCGACGATCCTGTCGCTCTTCGGCGCCACCCTCGAGCTGCCCTCGTCCAAGCGGCACTTCGAGGAGGACCTCCGTCGGGCCCTCGGGTCGACCGTCGCCGACGTCATGACCCCCGAGCCGGTGACCATCGGGTCCGACGCCACGGTGGAGGACGCCGCCACGTCCATGCACGACGAGAAGGTCAGCCGGCTGCCGGTGGTCGACGGTGGGCAGCTCGTGGGCATCGTCTCGCGCACCGACATCCTGCGGGCGATCCTGTCCGACGACGCCGCCCCCGCCGAGGGCTAGGAGCGTCGCGCGGTGCGTCCGGTCTGGGCCGAGGTCGATCTCGGTGCGATCGCGGCCAACACCGCGGCGCTGGTGGCCCGATCGAGCCCGGCCCGGGTGTGCGCGGTGGTCAAGGCCGACGGCTACGGCCACGGCGCGGTGGCCTCGGCGCGGGCCGCGCTCGCCGGTGGGGCCGACCTGCTCGCGGTGGCGCTGGTGGCCGAGGGGGCGGAGCTGCGCGAGGCCGGGATCGATGCGCGCGTGCTGGTGCTGTCGCAAGCATCGCCCGACGAGCTCGATGACCTCGTCGCCCACGGCCTCGATGCCACCGTGTACACCGACGAGGGCATCCGCGACCTGGGGGCGGCCGCCGCTCGACGCGCCGGTGGTCCGCGCGTGCGGGTGCACCTCAAGGTCGACACCGGCATGCACCGGGTGGGGGCCCAGCCCGCCGACGCCGTGGGGCTGGCCAAGGCCGTCGACGCCGATGCCGCGCTCGAGCTGGCCTCCGCGTTCACCCACTGCGCGGTCGCCGACGAGCCCGCCAACCCCTTCACCGACGTCCAGCTGGCCCGCTTCGACGCGGTGCTCGGCGACATCGCCCGGGCCGGCATCGACGTGCCGTGCCAGCACGCCGCGAACACGGCTGCGGCGATCGACCACCCCGGCGCCCGGCGCGACCTGGTGCGCGTGGGGATCGGGCTCTACGGCATCGACCCGTCCCCGGCGCTCGCCGGCCGCCTGCCCCTGACCCCCGCCCTGTCGCTGCACGCGCGCGCCTCGCACGTGAAGCGGGTGGCGGCCGGCGAGGGGATCTCGTACGGGCTGCGGTACCGGCCCGAGCGCGAGACCACCATCGCCACGGTGCCGCTCGGCTACGCCGACGGGCTCCCGCGGCGTCTGGGCGAGCTCGGCGGATCGGTGCTCCTCGGTGGCCGACGGCGGCCGATCGCCGGATCGGTGACGATGGACCAGATCCTGGTCGACTGCGGCGACGACCCCGTCGAGGTCGGCGACGAGGTGGTGCTCATCGGCCGCCAGGGCGACCTGGAGATCACCGCCGCCGACTGGGCATCGCAGCTGGGCACGATCGCCTACGAGGTCGTGTGCGCCATCAGCCCGCGCGTCCCACGTCGCTACCGGGAGCCGTCGTGAGGCCGAGCCGGGCGGTCGTGGGCGGCGCGGCCCTGCTCGGCATCGGGGCCGCCGCGCTGGGGGCCTACCGCGCCACCCACCCACGCGACGCTGGCGGCCCCATCACCCCCGATCCGGGGCGGGCGCGGCGCCGCGTCGACGACGACCTGTTCGACCTGCCGGCCGATGTGGTCCACCACCGCCTGCCGACGCCCGACGGCGGGATCGTCCACGCCGTCGAGCGCGGGCGAGGTCGGCCGCTCGTGCTGCTCCACGGCATCACGTTGCGCCACGACGTCTGGGCACCGCAGCTCCACCAGCTCGCCGACCGGTACCGGGTGATCGCCGTCGACCTCCGCGGCCACGGCGAGTCGCAGGCCGGGACCGACGGGTTCGGCATCGGGCGCCTCGCCGACGACCTCGCCACGCTGCTCGTCGGTCTCGACCTGCACGAGGCGGTGCTCGTCGGCCACTCGATGGGCGGCATGACCGTGATGCAGTTCTGCGGGCAGCACCCCGAGGTCCTGGCCGACCGCGTGGCCGGGCTGGTGTTCGTCGCCACCCGTGCCCACCAGGTGATCCCGCCCGGCCTCGACCGTGGCGCCCGAGCCCTCGTGGCCCAAGGCCAGGGCCTGCTCGACTCGGGCGGATCGCTCCCCGCTCGGGCTGCGGTCACCGAGCGAGCCGCTCGGTTGGCCTTCGGGGAGCGACCGCACCCGCGGGCGGTGGCGCTCGTGGCCGAGATGGGCAGCTCGCTGGTCCCCGAGGCGCTCGTCCCGTCGCTCGCCGGGCTCATCGAGCACGACGCCCGGGCTGCGCTGCGGGCCACTCGCACGCCGGCGCTCGTGGTGGTCGGCACCCGCGACCTGCTGACGCCGGTCCCGGCCGGCCGCCACCTCGCCCACCTCCTGCCCGATGCCGAGCTCGTGGTGCTGCCGAAGGCCGGCCACCAGCTCATGCAGGAGCGGCCCGACGAGCTGGCCGAGCTGATCGACGCGCTGGTGGCTCGCATCGAGGGCGCGGCCGGGTCGGTGGCCGATGCCGTGGCCGCCGAGGCCGGACCGGTCACCGCCGCCGAGGTCGAGGCGGCCGGCGACCCGTCCTGACGGACGCCGCCGGCGCCACCTCGAGCTGGCTCGCCGGCCCGAGCCCCCAGGAGGCGAACGCGCCAGCCGCCGCCTCGAGCACGTGGTGCGCCCCGCGGCAGGGGAGCAGCAGCCCGCCCGGCGCGAGGCGATCGACGCGCACCACGACGCCGGCCGCGTCGAGCCGGGCCACGTCGATCGGGTAGGTCATGCCGACGCCGTGCACCGATCGCGTGCGCGGGAGCAGCAGGGCCCCGTCGGGTGCGGGGCGGCCGAGGAGGCCTCGAGCCCGGGCGCGGCGCGTGGTCGCCACCTCGACCGTGCCCACCTCCCGGCCGTCGACCCGCAGGCGTCGCGAGGCCGATGGCGGTGGCAGCGGTGGCGGTGGCGGCGATGAGGCAGGCGGTGGTTTCGACGTCATGCCTCGATGGATCGTCGACGCCTCCGTCGCTCACGGCCGGCGACCCATCCGGGGCGGCGTCGCCTCGGGGGAGCCCGTGCCCTTCCGGCTCGGGGTTCTTCGCCGGGTTCGTGCGCTGGTGGCGCGGGTTCGGCGCAGGGAACGTCGTGCGTCCTGCGGCTCGGGGTTCTTCGCCGGGTTCGTGCGTTGGTGGCGCGGGTTCGGCGCAGGGAACGGGTGGGGCCGGGGCGGTCGGCGGGCGGACCGGGATCGCCGCGGCGATCACTACGATCGACGCGTGCCTCGCACCCCTGTCCCCGTCGCCGCTGCGCCCTGCGAGGACCGCCGGTGAGCGCGCATCGGCGGCTCGTGGCCCAGACGTCCACGGCGGTCGACACCCAGGCGCTCGCCGAGTCGCTCACCGCGGTGGTCCGGGCGGGCGATCTGCTCGTCCTCGCCGGCGAGATGGGGGCCGGCAAGACCGCGTTCGCGCAGGGCTTCGCCCGTGGCCTGGGCATCCCCGGCCGGGTGACCAGCCCGACCTTCACGATCGTGGCCGAGCACACCGGCGGGCGCCTGGCGATGCACCACCTCGACGTGTACCGGCTCGAGCACCTGCGGGAGGTCGCCGACCTCGGCCTCGCCGAGATGCTCGACGAGGAGGCGGTGATGCTCGTCGAGTGGGGCGACGCCGTGCTCCCGGCCCTGCCCGACCAGTACCTCGAGGTGCGGATCTCGTTCGGCGAGGGCGACGACGACCGCATCCTCGAGCTGCGCCCGAGCGGTGGGTCGTGGCCGGCGCGCGAGCGCCTGCTCGGCGAGGTCATCGGGCCGTGGCGCGCCGAGGACGACGAGGAGGGCGAGCGATGCTGATCCTGGGGCTCGAGAGCGCCACCGCCGAGGTGGGCTGCGCCATCGGCGGCCACGAAGGCGTGCTGGCCTCGTCGCACTCGGCGCGGGGCAAGCGCCACGCCGAGAACCTGACGCCCGCCATCGAGTTCGTGTGCCGCCAGGCCCGCATCGAGCTGTCGGAGATCTCCTGCGTGGCCGTCGACAACGGGCCGGGCCTGTTCACCGGCCTGCGCGTCGGCGTCGCCTCGGGCAAGGCGATCGCCCAGGCGCTGCGCGTGCCGATGATCGCGGTGTCGAGCCTCGACCTGCTGGCGTTCCCGCTGCGCTTCGCCGACCGCCGCATCGCCGCGGTGATCGACGCCCGGCGCAACGAGGTGTTCTGGGCGTTCTACCGCCAGGTGCCCGGTGGCGTGCAGCGGGTCAGCGAACCGACCGTCGGCACGCCCGACGAGCTCGCGGCCGAGCTGCTGGCCCAGCCCGGCGACACCCTGCTCGCCGGCGACGGCGCGGTCCGCTACGCCGAGCGGCTGACCGAGCGTCCGGGCATCGAGGTGGCCGGCGGTGACCACGCGTATCCGTCGGCCCGCTCGCTGGTGCAGCTCGCCCACGCCAAGGCCCTGCGGGAGGACTGGATCCGCCCCCACGAGGTGGAGCTGCTGTACCTCCGCAAACCCGACGCCGAGATCAACTGGTCGGTCCGGGAGGGCGCGTGAGTGCCGCGTCGACGCAAGGCCTGCTGGTGCTCGCGCCGATGCGCCGGCGCCACCTCCCCGGGGTGCTCGCCATCGAGGCGCAGGTGTACCCGCGGCCCTGGTCGAAGCGGCTCTTCGAGGACGAGCTGGATCGCCGGGGCCGGGCCTACGTCGTGGCCCGCCGGGGCGAGCGGGTGGTCGGCTACGCCGGGCTGCTGATGATCGCGGACGACGGCCACGTCGCCACGGTCGCGGTCGACCCACTCGAGCAGCGCGCCGGGATCGGTCGAGCCCTGCTGCACGAGCTGGTGCACCGCGCCCTCGCGCTGGGTGCGAACCAGCTCACGTTGGAGGTGCGGGCGTCGAACGCCGGGGCCCAGGCGCTCTACCGCGAGCTGGGCTTCGCGCCCGCCGGGGTCCGCAAGGCGTACTACGCCGACAACCACGAGGACGCCCTGGTGATGTGGGCCCACGACGTGCGCGACGACGCCTATGCGGCGCGCCTCGCGGCCGTGGGCGCCCGGCTCCCCGACCTCCGGCGCGAGGGCGTCGAGCCCGCCCGCCCGACGCACCCCGCGCACCCGTCCCGACCCGTCCACCCCGCGATCGGGGAGGCCCGATGACCAGCACCGTCCCCTCCACCCTCGGCTTCCCGATCCACGCCGGCACCAAGATCCTGGGCATCGAGACCAGCTGCGACGAGACCGCCGCCGCCGTCGTGGTGGGCGGCCACCAGGTCCGCTCCTCGGTCGTGTCCAGCCAGGTCGACATCCACGCCCGCTTCGGCGGGGTGGTGCCCGAGATCGCCAGCCGGGCCCACGTCGACCTGCTCACGCCGGTGGTGGCCGAGGCGTTGGTGGAAGCCGGCCTCGGCGGCGCCGAGCTCGACGCGGTGGCCGCCACCAGCGGGCCCGGGCTCGTGGGCTCGCTGCTGGTCGGGGTCAGCTCGGCCAAGGCCCTCGCCCTCGTGTGGGGCGTGCCCTTCGTGGCCGTCAACCACCTCGAGGCCCACCTCTACGCCGCCCTGGTGGAGGACCCGTCGCTGGAGCTGCCGCTCGTGGTGCTGCTCGTGTCGGGCGGCCACACCATGCTCGTCGCCATGGAGGGCCACGGCCGCTACCGCCTGCTCGGCTCCACGCTCGACGACGCCGCCGGCGAGGCGTTCGACAAGGTCGCCCGCTACCTCGGCCTCGGCTACCCGGGCGGCCCGGCGATCGACCGCATCGCCATGGAGGGCGACCCCCACGCCATCGCCTTCCCGCGCGCGATGTACGCCGAGGGGCTCGACTTCTCGTTCTCGGGCCTGAAGACCGCGGTGATCAACCACGTGCGCAAGCACCCCGAGGCGGCGACCGCAGATGTCGCCGCCTCGTTCCAGGAGGCGGTGGTCGACGTGCTCGTCGCCAAAGCGCGCCGAGCGGCCCGCCAGATCGGGGCGAAGGGACTGGCGCTGGGCGGCGGCGTGGCCGCCAACTCGCTGCTGCGCGAGCGGTTCCTGTCCGCGTGCGTGGAGGACGGCGTGCACGGCTTCCTCCCGAGCCGGGCCATGTGCACCGACAACGCGGCGATGGTGGCGGCGGCCGCCTGGTGGCGCCTCGGGGCCGACGGCCCGACGCCGCTCGACCACGGCGCGGACCCCAACCTGAAGCTCCCGCTGCTCGGCTGATCCCGCCGGCCCGCCCGGTTAGCACTCTCCCGCCTCGACTGCTTGCGATCGGCGGCGGCGCGCCGTAGGGTTAGCACTCGCAACAGAGGAGTGCTAACGCCCAGGTCGGGCGTGGCACGGACGAACCGGACCGCCCAGGAGGCGCGCAGATGGCTCTCAAGCCGCTCGAAGACCGCATCATCGTCAAGCCCGGCGACGCCGAGGAGACCACCGCCAGCGGCCTGGTCATCCCCGACACCGCCAAGGAGAAGCCCCAGCAGGGCGAGGTCCTGGCCGTCGGCGAGGGCCGCTGGGACGAGGACGGCGAGAAGCGCATCCCCGTCGACGTCAAGGTCGGCGACACCGTCGTCTACTCCAAGTACGGCGGCACCGAGATCACGGTCGACGGGCAGGACGTGCTGATCCTGAACGCCCGCGACGTGCTCGCCATCGTCGAGAAGTGAGCTGAGGAGCCCCATGCCCAAGATCCTGAAGTTCGACGACGAGGCCCGCCGTGGCCTCGAGGCGGGCGTCAACAAGCTCGCCGACGCCGTGAAGGTGACCCTCGGCCCGAAGGGCCGCAACGTGGTGCTGGAGA
>JAGQSL010000311.1 GCA_020439525.1 Acidimicrobiales bacterium
CTACTGCTGCGTGCACGCCAGCTTCTCGCTGCGCGACGCCGGGTTCGAGACGATCATGCTCAACTGCAACCCCGAGACGGTGTCCACCGACTACGACACCTCCGATCGCCTCTACTTCGAGCCGCTCACCTACGAGGACGTGATGAACGTCATCGAGGGCGAGCGAGCCTCGGGCGAGCTCAAGGGCGTGATCGTGAGCCTCGGCGGCCAGACGCCGCTCAAGCTCAGCGGCCAGATCCCCGCCGAGCTGGTGCTCGGCACCTCGCCGGCGTCGATCGACCTGGCCGAGGATCGCGAGGGCTGGAACGCCCTGTGCACCCAGCTCGGCATCCCCCAGCCCCCCGGCGGCACCGCCACCACCTACGACGGCGCCAAGGCCATCGCGGACGAGATCGGCTACCCGGTGCTCGTGCGCCCGAGCTACGTGCTCGGTGGCCGGGCCATGGAGATCGTCTACGACGACGTCCAGCTCGAGACGGCGATGGCCCAGCTGATCGGCTTCGGCTCGCTCGGCAAGGAGGGCGGGCTGTCGGCCGAGCGCCCGGTGCTCGTCGACCGGTTCCTGGAGGACGCCACGGAGGTCGACGTCGACGCCATCCGCGACCACACGGGCGAGGCGATCATCGGTGGGGTCATGGAGCACGTGGAGGAGGCCGGGGTCCACTCCGGCGACTCGGCCTGCGCGCTGCCCCCGTACTCGCTCGCCGCCGACACGATCGCCACGATCGAGGCCCACACCCGGGCCATCGCCGAGGCGCTCGACGTCCGCGGCCTGATCAACGTCCAGTACGCCGTGCGCGACGGCGAGGTGTACGTGATCGAGGCGAACCCGCGGGCGAGCCGCACGGTGCCGTTCGTCGCCAAGGCGACGGGCGTGCCGCTGGTCAAGGTGGCCAGCCGGGTGATGCTCGGCGCCACGCTCGAGGAGCTGCGCGCCGAGGGCCTGCTCGGCGAAGCGATCCGCGACGGCCACGTGGCCGTGAAGGAGGCGGTGCTGCCCTTCAACCGCTTCCCCGACGCCGACCGCGTGCTCGGGCCCGAGATGCGCTCCACCGGCGAGGTGATGGGCATCGATCGCAGCTTCGGCCTGGCCTTCGCCAAGAGCCAGATCGCCGCGGGCGACCGCCTGCCCGATGCCGGTCGCATCTTCATCTCGCTCGCCGATCGCGACAAGGCCAACGGGGTGAAGGCGGCGCAGCGCTTCGTCGAGCTCGGCTTCGAGCTCGTGGCCACCGCCGGCACCGCCGATGCCCTCGAGGCGGCCGGGGTTCCCGTGGCCGGCCGCGTCGACAAGCTCGGCGACGACGGCGCCGCCGAGACCGCGGTCGACCTGATCCAACGGGGCGACATCCAGCTGGTGGTCAACAGCCCACGCGGCCGCGGCCCACGGGCCGACGGCGGCTACATCCGGGCCGCCGCAGGGGTTGCCGGCATCCCGTGCCTGACCACGGCGGCGGCCGCGCTGGCCGCCGCGGACGGGATGGCCGACTGGCAGAGCCACGACCTCCACGTGAAGTCGCTGCAGGAGTTCCACCAGCGGTGAGGTCGAGGCGGGTGCCGACGATCCCCGGGATGGCCACCCGGGTCGGGTCCGTCGTGCTGCGCAACCCCGTCCTCGCCGCCTCCGGCACCGCGGGCCACGGCGCCGAGCTGGCGCCCT
>JAGQSL010000312.1 GCA_020439525.1 Acidimicrobiales bacterium
GCCTTGGCCTCGATGTCGAGCCCCGTGAGGGCCACGTTCAGGTCCGTCCGGAAGCCGCCCAGCTCGTTCATCGACACCTTGAGCGTCGACGGCGGCGGCTCGCCCTTCGTGCCGGCGATGCGCACCCGGTCGACGTCGACCTGCTCCAGCTCGATCGTGTCGAAGCGGGCGGTGACGTCGGGGCCGAGGTAGGCGGGCGAGCCGATCTCGTAGAGCAGCTGGGAGGTGACGGTGCCCACCGTGACCGCGCCGCCGGTGCCGTCGTGCTTGCCGATGGTGCTGGAGCCGTCGCCGGCGATCTCCGCCCACGGGAACCCGGTCCGCTCGAGCCCCTCGAGCTCGGTGAAGAACGAGTAGTTGCCGCCCGTGGCCTGGGTGCCGCACTCGATGACGTGGCCGGCCACCACCGCGCCGGCCAGGGCATCCCAGTCGTCTCGCGCCCAACCGTGGTGCCAGGCGGCCGGGCCGCACACGATGGCGGCGTCGGTGGTGCGCCCGGTGATGACGATGTCGGCTCCGGCCCGCAGGGCCTCGACGATCCCCCAGCAGCCCAGGTACGCGTTGGCGGTGAGGAAGCCGGAGGTGTCGGCGAAGGGCTCGCCGGTGGCGAGGTCGACCACGGGCCGGCCGGCCTCGGCCAGCTCACCGAGGCGGGGCAGCAGGTCGTCACCGGCCACGTAGGCGATGGTGGGTGACAGGCCGAGCCGCTCGGCCACCTCGGCGACGGCCTCCGCGCAGCCGTCGGGGTCGAGGCCACCGGCGTTGGCGACGACCTTGATCCCGCGATCGAGGCAGGTGCCCATGACCTGCTCCATCTGGGTCACGAACGTGCGGGCGTAGCCGCCGTTCGGGCGCTTCATCCGGGTGCGGGCGAGGATGAGCATGGTCAGCTCGGCCAGCCAGTCGCCGGTGAGCACGTCGATCGGCCCGCCCTCCACCATCTCGCGAGCGGCCGACAGGCGGTCGCCGTAGAACCCCGAGCAGTTGGCGATCCGGATCGGCTCGGCCATCACCCCCGCCCCCCGTTCTGCAGCGATGTGTGGTCCTGGATCGCCACCAGCCGCGGCAGAACGGCGCCCGACCGGTTCTGCAGCGCCACGTGGTCGGTGCGAACCACCAGCCGCTGCAGAACGGCGCTGGTCACGGCGCCACCGAGCCTGCCGCGCTGGCGGCCGGATCCGCTTCGGGCTCGAACACGAGCAGGAGGGCGCCGTTGGCGACCTGGGTGCCGGGCTCGACGCGGACCTCCGCCACCACGCCATTCGCGGGGGCCGACATGTGGTGCTCCATCTTCATCGCCTCGAGCACCACCAGGGTCTGGCCGGCGGTGACGCGGTCGCCCGCGGTGACCCGCACGTCGAGCACCGTGCCGGGCATCGGGGCGACGAACCCGCCGGCCACCGAGGCGGCGGCAGGAGGCGCGAACCGGGGCACGACGGTGAGCGTGGCCGTCGAGGACCCGATCGACAGGTGGAGCTGGTCGCCGTCGAGGGTGCAGCGGGCGGTGGCGCGCTCGCCGTCGACCTCGACGTCGATGGCCTCGGGCGACCAACGGTGGACGACGGCGGTGGAGCCCTCCCCGACGAGGAACGAGCCGTTGCGCTGGGCCCGGTAGCGGACCGTGTGCTCGACCTCGCCCCAGCGCAGGGCGACCTCCTGGGCGGGCAGCCGGGCGTTGCGCCACCCGGTGGGCAGCGTGGACCACACCGAGGCGGCCGACCGGTTCCGGCCCTGCAACCACAGCGCCGCCACCGGCCCGAGCCGGGCCAGCCCCTCCGCGTCGGGCACGACCGCCAACCGAGGCGCATGGCGGTCGAAGAAGTCGGTGGTGGTGTCGCCGGTGAGGAAGGCCTCGTGGCGGAGCACGGCGGTGAGGAGGTCGCGGTTGGTCACCACGCCGCCGACGTGCAGCCGCTCGAGGGCGAGGGCGAGCTTCGACGCCGCCTCCTCGCGGGTGGGCGCGTGGGCCACGACCTTGGCGAGCATCGGGTCGAACTGGGTGCCGACCACCGAGCCGGCCTCGACGCCGGAGTCCCAGCGCACCGCCGGGTCGGGCGCCGGCTCGAAGGCGGCGAGCGTGCCGGTGGCGGGCAGGAAGCCGTTGGCCGGGTCTTCGGCGTAGAGGCGGGCCTCGATGGCGTGCCCGTCGAAGCGCGCCGCGGCCGCCGAAGGCGAGATCGGGTGGCCGGCGGCGACCCGGAGCTGCTCGCGCACCAGGTCGACGCCGGTGACCAGCTCGGTGACCGGGTGCTCGACCTGGAGGCGGGTGTTGACCTCGAGGAAGAAGAAGTCGCGGGTGGCGTCGTCGACGAGGAACTCGACCGTGCCGGTCGACGTGTACCCGATGGCCCGGGCGAGCGAGAGGGCGGCATCGCCCATGGCCGCCCGCATCGCCTCGTCGACCACGGGCGACGGCGACTCCTCCACCACCTTCTGGTGACGGCGCT
>JAGQSL010000313.1:0-2832 GCA_020439525.1 Acidimicrobiales bacterium
GCACCAGGTGCGCAGATGTGCACACGGACCCGCTGGGGCGGGGTGGCGGGCGAGGGGGTTGTGCAGTTGTGCGCACCCAGTGCGCAGATGTCACCGACCTGCTCGGGCGGCCTCGGCGGGCGAGGGATCAGGCGGGAGCGGGGGTGGCGGCGAGGGCGTCGGCGCCGGAGGGTGCGCGCCCAGCGGCCGGGGCGGGGGAGCGGCTCGAGGACCAGGCCACGAGGGCGAGCAGGGGGAGGATCGTGCCCACCCGGCCGAAGCCCCACCACACCCACCAGACGATCGTGCTCATGGTGGTGAAGAAGAGCAGGTGCACGGCGAGGATGGCCTGCATCCAGCGGGGGCCCCAGCGGACGATGGCCACGCCGGAGGCGGCGAGCAGGGCGGCGGTGAGCCACTCGGCGAGGTGCCAGTACGAGATGGCCTCGGCGAGCCCGGTGAAGGGAGCGGCCATGGGCGAGTAGCTCGAGGGCAGCTCGCCGAAGCGAGCGTGCACCAGCGCCACCCAGCCCACGTAGGCGGCGGCCGGGATGGCGAGCGGGAGGGCGGGGCGCAGCGACCGCCGCTCGACGATGATCGACAGGGCCAGGCCGAGCGGCACGAGCAGCATGGTCTCGCGGCACAGGGCGGCGGCGGCGAAGCAGGCCACGGCGGCGGCGGTGCGGTGGCGGAACCACAGGGCGAGTCCGCTGAGCGACAGCCCGAGGCCCATCGGCTCGCTGATCCCCGGGTAGGCGATGGCGGCCACGACGGCGGGCAGGGCGGCGACGGAGCCGAGCAACCGCACCTGCACGTCGAGCGCTCGCCCGAGCAGGTCGAGCGCCCAGACCACGAAGCCGATCGACAGGGCGGTGATCACCAGGATGACCGGGGCGAGCAGGGGGCGCTGGCCGCCGAGCGAGGCCACCGAGTACACCCACCCCGGGAACGGGCGGGAGGCCCGGTAGGCGGCGTTCACCGGATCGTTGGAGTAGTCCTCGAGCGTGTGCTGGAGGAACGGGTCCTCGGCGGTCTGGGCGAAGGCGTGGCCGTCCATCTTCGCCACGAGCAGCTCGGCTCGCGACTCGGGCGGGTTCCAGGCGCCGTTGTAGTGCGGCTCCTTCGGGGCGCTGGGGTCGAGGAGCAGGAGCTGGAGCACCAGGACGAACCCGACGCCGATCACGTTGAGCACGGCGATGGCGCGCGCCGAGAACCCGTCGCTCCCGTCCGGGCGCGCGCCCGAGGCTTCGTCCGGCGATCCCACCTCACCCCATCGGCACGGCGGTGCCCGGCGTGAGCGGCGGGGTGCACGGACGGGCGGGCGATCCGGCAACCTAGGAGCCGTGGTCCAACGTCCCCCTGCCGGCACCATCCCCGACGCGCCCGGCTCCTACCAGTTCAAGGACGCGCACGGCCGGGTGATCTACGTCGGCAAGGCCAAGAGCCTGCGCTCGCGGCTGTCGAACTACTTCCAGAAGAACCTGCCGATCCGCACCGCCCAGATGGTGGCCACCGCGGAGACCGTCGAGTGGATGCAGGTCAACAACGACGTCGAGGCGCTGCTGCTCGAGAGCACGCTCATCAAGCAGCACAAGCCGCGGTTCAACATCCGTCTCGTCGACGACAAGAGCTACCCGTTCCTCGCCGTCACGGTGAGCGACGAGTGGCCCCGGCCGATGGTGATGCGGGGCGCTCGGCGCAAGGGCGTGCGCTACTTCGGGCCCTACGGCCACGCCTACGCCATCCGCGAGACGCTCGACCTCCTGCTGCGGACCTTCCCGGTCCGCACCTGCAGCGACAACAAGTTCGGGCACCACGAGCGCCTGGGCCGCCCCTGCCTGCTGTTCCACATCGAGAAGTGCTCGGGGCCGTGCGTCGGCGAGGTCGACCAGGAGACGTACCAGCGCTACGTCGACGAGCTGATCGAGTTCCTCGAGGGCGACACCGACGAGGTGGTCCGCAAGCTCGAGGCGGCCATGCGCGAGGCGGCCGACGACCTGGAGTTCGAGCGGGCGGCGCGGCTGCGCGACCGCCTCACCGCTGTGAACAAGGCGATCGAGCGCCAGATGATGGTGGCCGACCGCAGCGAGGACCTCGACGTGGTGGGCGTGGCCGACGACGAGCTCGAGGCGGCGGTGCAGGTCTTCCACGTCCGCAAGGGCCGGGTGGTCGGCCGCAAGGGCTTCGTGATGGACAAGGTCGAGGACCTCGACCCGCACGAGCTCACCGGCCGCATCCTCGAGGGCCTCTACGACCCGCCGCCGCCCATCGGCATGCCCAAGCAGGTGCTCGTGCCGGCCGACCCCGACGACACCGAGCTCTACCAGGACTGGCTGAGCGACCTTCGGGGCTCGGCCGTGTCGGTCCGCGTCCCCCAGCGGGGCGAGAAGCGCGAGCTCCAGCAGATGGTGACCCGCAACGCGTCGGAGGAGCTGGTCCGCCACCGCCTCAAGCGGGCCCAGGACCACAACAGCCGGGCGCGGGCGCTCAACGAGCTGCAGGACGCGCTGGGCCTTCCCGAGGCCCCGCTGCGCATCGAGTGCTTCGACATGAGCCACCTCCAGGGCACCGACTACGTGGGCTCGATGGTGGTGATGGAGGACGGGCTCCCGAAGAAGTCCGAGTACCGCCGCTTCAAGATCAAGAGCGGGCAGGGCAACGACGACTTCCGGGCCATGGAGGAGGTGCTCACCCGGCGCTTCACCGCCTACCTGGCCGAGCGGCAGCTGCCGATCGCCGAGCGGGGTCGGTTCCAGTACCCGCCGCAGCTGCTGCTCGTCGACGGCGGCAAGGGCCAGCTGAGCGTGGCGGTGCGGGTCCTCGCCGAGCTGGGCCTCGACGAGGAGATCCCGG
>JAGQSL010000313.1:2872-3094 GCA_020439525.1 Acidimicrobiales bacterium
GCCGGGCCGACCCCATCCGCGTGCCGCGCCAGTCCGATGGCCTCTACCTGCTCCAGCGCATCCGCGACGAGAGCCACCGCTTCGCCATCACCTTCCACCGGGAGCTGCGCGCCAAGCGCATGACCACCTCGGTGCTCGACGGGATCCCCGGCCTGGGGGAGACCCGCAAGAAGCGCCTCACCAAGGAGCTGGGCGGGGTGAAGGCGGTGAAGGCCGCCAGCC
>JAGQSL010000314.1:0-547 GCA_020439525.1 Acidimicrobiales bacterium
CCTACGGGCGCGACCAGGGGGTGGGCGAGCGTTCGATCGTCCCGCTCGTGCGGGCGGTCGGGGAGCGGGTCGCCCGCACCCGGCTCCTCTACCTGTACCCCTCCGATCTCACCGACGGGCTGATCGACGCCATCTGCGAGACCGGGGTGCCCTACTTCGACCTGTCGCTCCAGCACGTGTCGGCGCCGCTCGTGCGCCGGATGCGGCGCTGGGGCAACGGCGAGCGCTTCCTCCGGCGCATCGCCGACATCCGCGAGCGCGAGCCCGACGCCGCCTTCCGCTCCAACTTCATCGTCGGCTACCCGGGCGAGACCGAGGAGGACCACGACGAGCTGCTGCACTTCGTGGAGGAGGCCCAGGTCGATTGGTGCGGGTTCTTCGCCTACTCGCCCGAAGACGGCACCTACGCCGCCGACCTCGACGGCCAGGTCGAGGCCGGGCTCGTCGCCGACCGGCTGGCCGAGCTGCGCGAGCTCCAGGACCGGATCACGGCGCGACGACGTGACGAACTGATCGGTCGCGAGGTCGAAGTCCTCGTGGACGCCCC
>JAGQSL010000314.1:601-4807 GCA_020439525.1 Acidimicrobiales bacterium
CCTCGCGGCTGGTACGTTCGCCACGCTCACCGTCACCGGTGCGCTCGGCCCCGATCTCGAAGCCCGCTGATGACGAACGAGCCCCACGCCACCGGCCCCGTGCCGATCGACGACCGCTACGGCCCCGGCGCGCTGCTCACCCCGGCGAACATGATCACGGTGCTGCGGCTGGTGCTCACCCCCGCCCTGCTCGTGATGATCGTCAAGGAGCCCACCTCGTGGGCGGCGGTCGGCTTCTGGACCGTGCTGGCGTTCAGCGACGGCATCGACGGGCACCTGGCCCGCAAGCACGGCACCACCCGCTCGGGTGCCTTCCTCGACCCGCTCGCCGACAAGGTCCTCGTGCTGGGCGCGCTGTTCGCCCTCGTGGCCGCGGGGCGCTTCTGGATCGTGCCGGTGCTGCTGATCGCCGTGCGCGAGGTCGCCATCTCCGTCTACCGGACGCAGCTCGGGCGCCAGGGCCTGGCCGTGCCGGCCCGGTTCTCGGGGAAGGTCAAGACCGTGGTGCAGGAGATGGCCGTCGGTTTCGCCCTGCTGCCGCTCACCGGCGACTACCACCTGCTCGCCACGGCGACGCTCTGGATCGCCGTCGCCATCACCTGGACCTCCGGCGCCCAGTACCTCCTCGACGGCCGCGGCGCGGCCACCACCCTCGGCCACCGCTCCGCACGCGCCTGACCCGGATCGGCATGCTCGTCCCCCGATCGGGTAGGGGGGCGTCGTGGCCGATCCAGAGGTGGACATCGTCGTGGTGGGGGCCGGCCTCGCCGGGCTGAGCTGCGCCCGCACGCTCGCCGACGCTGGTCGGTCGGTGCGGGTCCTCGAAGCATCCGACGGCGTCGGCGGCCGGGTGCGGACCGACGTGGTCGACGGGTTCCGCCTCGACCGGGGCTTCCAGATCCTGCTCACCGCCTATCCGGAGGTGAGCCGCCAGCTCGATCTGGCCGACCTCGACCTGGGCCGCTTCGACCCGGGATCGCTCGTGTGGACCGGCTCCGGCCTCGACCGGGTGGCCGATCCGCTCCGCCAGCCCGCGTCGGCGCTCTCGACGCTGACGGCCGACGTCGGCGGCCTGGGCGACAAGGCCCGCATCGGCCTGCTGCGCCAGCGCCTGGTGCGCGCCGATCCCGTCGAGCTGCTCCGCGCGCCCGACCGCACCACGGCCCGGGCCCTCGCCGACGCTGGCTTCTCGGCGAAGGCGATCCGACGGTTCTTCCGCCCGCTGGTGGGCGGCATCCAGCTCGACCTCGACCTGTCCACCTCGGCCCGGATGTTCGAGGTCATCTTCCGCACGCTCGCCGTCGGCGACGCGGCGGTGCCGGCGCTGGGCATGCAGGCGATCCCCGACCAGCTCGCCGCGGGGCTGCCCTCGGGCTCCCTGCGCCTCGGCACCACGGTCGAGCGGCTCGAGGGCACCTCGGCGGTGCTGGGCGACGGCAGCCGGGTGACGGGTCGGGCGGTGGTCGTGGCCACCGAGGGGCCTCGCGCCGCCGAGCTGGTGGGGGTGCGCGACCCGGGCTCGAAACGGGTGGCCGCGCTCTGGTTCACCGCGCCGGAACCGCCCGTCCGAGGGCGCTCGATCGTGCTCGACGGCGAGGGGAGCGGACCGGTGGCGAACCTCGCCGTCCACTCGGAGGTGGCGCCGTCCTACGCGCCGCCGGGGCGCCCGCTCTTCGTGGCCGCCTGCCCCGGCGAGAGCGGCGACGGCCTCGAGACCGCGGCGCGCCTCCAGATGTCGCGCTGGTTCGGCGACGTGGTCGACCGCTGGGAGGTGCTGCGCTGCGACGTGATCGAGCACGGCCAGCCCCTCGCCACGGTGCCCTTCTCCCCGAAGCGGCGGGTCGCGCTCGGCGATGGGCGGTACGTGGCGGGCGACCACCGTGACACGCCGTCGATCCAGGGGGCGATGTACTCGGGCCGGCGCTGCGCCGAGGCGGTGCTCGCCGACCTCGCCGCGTCGTAGGGTCAGCGCCCATGCGCTGCGAAGTGGTCGCCATCGGCACCGAGCTGCTCCTGGGGCAGATCGTCGACACCAACTCGTCGTGGATCGGCGAGCAGCTGGCCATCGCCGGCATCGACTCGCTGTACCAGACGAAGGTCGGCGACAACCTCGACCGCATGGTCGAGACCCTGGAGCTCGCCCTGTCCCGCTCCGACGCCGTGATCTGCTGTGGCGGGCTGGGGCCGACGCAGGACGACATCACCCGGGCGGCGATCGCTCGCATCATGGGGGTGGACCTCGAGCTCGACGACGAGGTGGCGGCCCGCATCGAGGCCATGTTCACGTCGCGGGGCCGGCGGATGCCGATGAACAACCTCCTCCAGGCCGAGGTGCCGGTGGGGGCGACGCCCATCCGCGATCCGCAGCCGGGCACGGCGCCGGGCCTCATCTGCCCGGTGGTGCGCGACGGCGAGGAGAAGGTGGTCTACGCCGTGCCGGGGGTGCCTCGCGAGATGAAGGAGATGGTGGCCCAGGCCATCGTCCCCGACCTGGTGGCCCGCTCGGGCGAGGCGGCCACCATCTTCTCCCGCACCCTGCGCACATGGGGCGAGAGCGAGAGCGGCCTGGCCGAGCGGCTCGCCGGACGCATCGAGGTGCTCGACGGCTCCGGCAACCCGACGCTCGCCTACAACGCCAGCGGCATCGAGGGCATCAAGCTGCGGCTCACCGCCAAGGGCCCCGACCAGGCCGCGGCGGCCGCCCTCGTCGCCGAGGAGGAGCGCGAGATCCGCGCCATCCTGGGCGACCTCGTGTTCGGCGTGGACGACGAGACCATCGAGGCGCCGGTGCTCTCGCTGCTGCGATCGCGAGGCCTCACCCTCGGGCTGGCCGAATCGCTCACCGGCGGGATGATGGGGTCGCGCATGGCCGACGTCCCCGGCGCCTCCGACGTGTTCCGGGGCTCGATCGTGTCGTACGCGAGCGACGTGAAGTTCGACGTGCTGGGCGTGCCCGACGGGCCCGTCGTGTCGCTCGAGGCGGCCGCCGCCATGGCGGCCGGCGCCCGGCGGGTGCTCGGCGCCGACGTCGGCATCGGCGTCACCGGCGTCGCCGGCCCCGACGAGCAGGAGGGCCAGCCGGTGGGCACCGTGTTCGTGGGCCTCGACCTCGGCCCGGTGGGCGGCGAGGCCGGGCCGGAGGCCTTCCACGTGCCGCTGTTCGGCGACCGGCTCCAGATCCGCCAGTTCGCCGTGATCACGGCGGTCAACGCCCTGCGCCTGCGGCTGCTCGCCTCCGAGCGCGATCCCGATCCCTTCGGCTGAGCGGGGATCGGTCGATTCGAGCCGTCACCCGGTGACGGTGCCCGGTGGGCCGAGCAGGTCGCCGAGCGACCGCAAGTCGCGGAGCTCGTCGGGCACCGGCTCCTCCACCTCGTCGAGGAAGCGGTCCCACCCATCGGCGGTGGCGGGGCGCAGGTGGCGCAGGAGGGTCTCGTAGGCATCGAGGCCGGGAGCTCGGGTGGCGTTCGGCTTGCCGTCGTAGGGCAGGTCGCCCCAGCCGACCTGCACGTGGGCGGCGGCGAGGAAGGCCTCGAGGTAGCCCTCGGCCTGCCACTCGTCGGGGGTGCGCAGGGCGGGGCCACCGGGCAGCTCGAGCAGCGCCATCGTCGGGTACTCCAGGTTGAAGGCGCGCGGCGCCGTCCACGGCGCCGAGAGCGACAGGGCGATCGAGGTGCCCCGGGGGTCGGTGCGCACCTCGAGGACGATGCGGCGCTGCGGTGCGCCTCGCTCGGCGGTCGCACTCGACCGGAGCGTCCAGCCCTCGGGTGCGGCATCGTCGCCCACGAGCGATCGGGCGGCGGCCACCAGCCCGGCCTCGTCGGTGCCGGCGGCGAAGAGGCGGTGGTCACGGCCGTCCGCCCGCCAGAAGGCGAACCCGGTCTGGCCGTCGACGATGCGGCCGGCCACGTCGTCGCCCAGGTCCACGTCGGTCCCGGGCACCTCGTCGAAGTCGTCACTCTGCTGCTCGACCGTGTAGCTCAGGTGGCCGCCGTGCCCGTCGCTCCAGAGCCGTCGCTCGCACGGGCAGCGGTCGGCGCCCGTCGTCAGTCCCTGCACCTCGGCCCGCACGACGTGCCAGCCGGCCGGCAGGTCGTCGAGCACCCAGAGGCCGGCCGCGGCGGCGGGCTCGGGGCCGGCCTCGATGGCCGTGCGGTCCGGACGGCTGCGCACCACGCCGACGGCGACCGCGGCGACCACGAGCGC
>JAGQSL010000315.1 GCA_020439525.1 Acidimicrobiales bacterium
AGCGCATCGACCACGGGGTGTGGGGCGGCTGCTCGGAGCGGGAGCGGCGCCGGATCCTCAAGCGTCGCCGGCAGGACGCCGCGGCGGCCACCGCCGCGCGCTGAACGATCGAAGGGTCGTGAGGGGTTCGAGCGGTCGGGTCAGCTGACGGGGCCGGCGTCCGACGGCGTGTCGGACGCGCTCTCGGACTCCTCGGCACCCTTCTTGAACTCGCGCTGGGCCTCGCCGAGCGACTTGGCCAGCTTCGGCAGCTTGGCGCCGCCGAAGAGGACCAGGACGATGACGAGGATGATGATGAGTTCGGTCGGACCGAGGTTCATGCCGCCACCGTAACCCCGTCGCGGCGGCGGAACCACGTCGCGGCACGGGGAATCGACAGGGGGCGCGGCGGGCGTCGATCGTGGGCGAGACTTCCCACCGTGCTCGAGTGCGTGGTGAACGTCAGCGAGGGTCGGGATCGAGGCCGCGTCGCCCGCATCGCGTCCGCCGCCGGCGATCACCTGCTCGACGTCCACGTCGACGCCGACCACCACCGCAGCGTGCTGACGCTCGTGGGCGAGGAGGCACCCCGAGCCGTGGCCGCCGAAGCCGTCGCCCAGCTCGACCTCCGTGACCACGCCGGCGCCCACCCTCGCATCGGGGTGGTCGACGTGGTGCCCTTCGTGGCGCTGGAGGGCTCCGACGCCGACCAGGCACGCACGGCGCGAGACGAGTTCTGCCGGTGGGCGGGGGAGGTCCTCGCCGTCCCCTGCTTCCGCTACGGACCCGAGCGATCGCTGCCCGACGTGCGCCGGGGGGCCTTCCGCACCCTGGCCCCCGACTGCGGGCCACCGTCGCCGCACCCCACCGCCGGGGCCATCGCGGTGGGCCAGCGTCCGGTGCTCGTGGCCTACAACGTCTGGCTGGCCGAACCCGACCTGGCGCTCGCCAAGCGCATCGCCGTGGAGCTGCGGAGCCCGAGCGTGCGAGCGCTGGGGCTCCAGGTGGGCCGCCACGTGCAGGTGTCGATGAACCTGATCGACCCGGCGGTGACCGGTCCCGGTGCCGCCACCGACGCCGTCGCCGCCCACGCCGAGGTGGCGCGCGGCGAGCTGGTGGGCCTCGTGCCCCGTTGGGTGCTGGACCTCGAGCCGGTGGAGCGCTGGGGACCGCTCGACCTGGACGAGGACCGGACGATCGAGGCCAGGCTCAGGCGCTCGCGCTCCCGGCCGACTCCGTAGCGGCCTCGGCCTCGAGGGCGGTGCGCCGGGCGAGGGCCCGCTGGCGACGGATGCGACGGCGCTCCCGCTCGGACAGGCCGCCCCAGATGCCGAACTTCTCACCGTTGGACAGCGCGTACTCCAGGCAGTCCTCACGAACGACGCAGCCCTTGCAGACCTCCTTGGCCTCGCGCGTCGAGGCGCCCCGCTCGGGGAAGAACAGGTCGGGATCGACGCCCAAGCAGTTGGCGAAGTCCTGCCACCCGGTGGCGTCGGCGTTGTCGAGGTTGTCGTTCATGGGCTGACCCCCAGAGTCGTCCCGCTGGCAGAGGCGCCCGTACGATCCGGGCGGTGCGTGGGTGCCCCTGCCTCAGCGGAGGCCATGCCACGCATGGAATTACACTGCTGTGATCTTCGCCGCTGGCGCGCGATCGCGCAAGCAGAACTTGGCCGAGGTGCCACGAGGAGCCACATGGACGAGCGGATCGACGAGCCCTGGGAGCCGGGCGAGGACGCGGATGCCGGCTACGCGCTGTTCACCAAGGAGGGCCGCGCCGTCGCCGACGACGGCACCCCCATCGCCTACACGTTCCGCAACCCCTCGGGGCCCAAGGTGCCGGTGCTGTTCGCCAACGGCTGGTCGTGCAGCGACGCCTACTGGGGCAAGCTCCTCCCCGCCCTCGAGGCGGCGGGCCACCCGTGCCTGCTCCCCGACACGCGAGGCCACGGGCGCTCCGGGCTCCCCCGTCCCGCCGGCCGGGGGGCGCGGAACCTGACGATCGACGACCTCTCGATGCCTCGCATCGCTCGCGACCTCGCCACCGTGCTCGACGCGGCCGGCGTCGATCGAGCGCTCGTGGTGGGCCACTCGATGGGCGTGCAGACCGCCCTGGAGCTCTACCGCTTCGCGCCCGAGCGCGTCGTGGGGCTGGTGCTGGTTGCGGGCACCTCCGAGAACCCGGCCAAGACGTTCTACGGCACGGGGATCGGCGACCACCTGTTCCCCATCGGCGCCGCGGTGGTGCGCTTCGCGCCGGAGGTGCTGGCCCCGGTGTGGGCCACCATCGGGCCGGCATCGGTGGGGCACCTCGGCGCGCGCGTCGCTCGAGCGGCCGGCCCCAAGGCCACCAAGGAGGACCTGCACCCGTACCTCCTCCACCTCAAGGCCACCGACCCGGCCGTGATGGTGCTCATGGCGGGCGCCATGCGGGCCCACTCGGCCACCGACCTGCTGACGCGGATCGAGGTGCCCACCCTGGTGGTCGCGGCCGGCGCCGACGTGTTCACGCCGGCGCGCTGCTCCGAGGCGATCCACCACCGGGTCGCCGGGAGCGAGCTCCTCTCGTTCGCCGAGGCGGGCCACACCCTGCCGATCGAGGAGCCCGAGGCGCTCACCGCCGCGATCGACGACTTCGTCGCCCGCCGGATCGCCTGGCCGGCGAAGCGGCGCTCCCGATCCCGGCGCGAGCGCAGCCGGTAGCGATCTCCCGTCATCACGGATCGGACCCGAGCGAGGCGCACCGACGTGACCCGACGGCGGGTACCGGGCGCCCTCACGGTGCCTGGCACCGGACAGATCGGGAACGGACCGCCCGCCTGGCACGTCATCTCGTCGATGCCGAGTCCCCTCCCGACCCCCGCCAGCCCGTCCCGAGGCTGGCCGGAATCGCTGGTCCGCGCGTACGACGAGCGGTGGTTGGAGCTGGTCCGGCTCGCCTACGTCCTGACCGGCGACGAGGCGGTCGCCGAAGAGCTGGTGCAGGACGTGTTCGTCGCCGCCCGGCCCCGTTGGGAGGCCATCGCCAACCCCGGCGGGTACCTGCGCACCTCGGTGGTCAACGCCACGCGCGACTGGGGTCGGCACCAACAGGTCGTGCAGCGCCACGAGCCGCGCGGCGGGGCGGCCCTCCGCCTCGCCTCGCCCGGCACCCCGACACGGGCGCCTGGCACGTGAGCCGGGTCCGCACCCGGGGGGCGTGCCGCGACTTCGCGGGGAGCAACGCGACCCCGATCGGGTCCACGAACCCGAAGACCACGCTCGGCGTTCCGGTCGTGCCCGAGTCCGTCGGCGGGAGCATCTGGTACCGCACGAGCGCCACGGGCACCGAGCGCATCGAACTGCGGGAGCAGGACCTCGCGGCGCACTGGGTGAACGTGGCTGCCGACCAGCCCGAGATCGACGGGCGGGCCACGGTCCTGCGCGACGCTCGGGGCCGAGCCGTGTTGGTCGACGTGGGCCCGGAGGTCAACGTGCCGGGCTGACGGCTGGGGTCAGCCCGCGCGGCGGCCGCGGCCGCCGCGGCTCATCTGGCGACGGCTCTCGAGGAAGTCGACCAGCACGTAGTCGCCCAGGGTCTCGGGCGTGGTGAAGAACGCCCGGCCCTTGTTGAGCTGGGTGAGCTGCTCGATGAAGTGCTGCAGGTGGGCGGTGGCGTCGAGCATGAAGGTGTTGATCCGGATGCCCTCGCGGGTGGCGCGCATCACCTCGGTGAGGGTGGCGTCGACCGTCTCGCGCGTCGGGGGGTAGTGGAACACCGGGTGGCCCGACTCGGTGATGTGGGCCGTGGGCTCGCCGTCGGTGATCATGATGATCTGCTTGGTGCCGTGCTCCTTGGCGAGCATCCGGCGGGCGAGCTGGAAGCCGTGCTGCATGTTCGTGCCGTACACGTAGTCCCAGCTCACCTCGGGCAGCTCGCGAGGTTCGATGGTGCGGGCCACCTCGCTGAAGCCCACGAGGCCGAGGTAGTCGCGCGGGTAGCGGCTGGAGATGAGGGCGTGCAGCGCCATCGCCACCTTCTTGGCGGCGAGGAAGTTGTCGCGCATCGGCATCGACAAGGAGAGGTCGACCATCAGCACGGTGGCGCTGCGCACCGACAGCTCGGTCTGCTCGATCTCGAAGTCGTCGGGCGTCAGCTGGACGGGCGTGCCCCCGCCCTGGCGGGCGATCGCGTTGCGGATGGTGCGCTCGATGTGGAGGTTGAACGGGTCGCCGAACTCGTAGGGCTTGGTGTCCATCGAGCGCTCGTGGCCCAGGCCGGTGCGCAGCAGCTCGTGCTGGCCGAGCTTGTCGCGCGCCAGCTTCGAGAAGAGGTCGTCGAGGGCGTGCTTGCCGATGCGTCGGAGCCCGGCGGGGGTGAGCTCGTAGCGCCCCTCCTTGGTCTCGATGAGCCCGGCCTCCTCGAGCATCTTGGCCAGCTCGGCCATCTTCTCGAGGCTGTCGGCCGCCTCGGCCCCGAGGAGCTCGCGGGCACGGTCGAGGTCGACCTCGGCGAGCGCGCCTGGGCTGGCGGCGCCGCGCATGAGCTGCTCGAGCTGGTCGAGGTCGCCGAGCTCGTTCATGATCTGGGCGGCGTCGGCGAAGCCGAGCGGGTCCTGGCCGCTGAAGTCGTAGCGACGGTTCCAACCGGCGTCGGGGAACAGCTGCTGGAGGTTGGAGGACAGCTGGTCCATCTGCCAGCGCAGGTCCATGTCGTCGAGGAGCTGCTCGGCGAGGCCCTGGAGCTGCTCGCGCTGCTCGGGGGTCATCGAGTTGAGCATCGCCTGCATGGCCGCCATGCGCCGGGCCATGACCTCCAGCAGCTCGTCGAGGTCCTGTGGGTCCTCGGGGAAGAAGTCGCCGTAGCGCTCCATGAAGCCGTCGAAGTCGGGCTCGCACCCCGCGGCGCGGTCCTGGAGCATCTGGTTGAGCTCGGCGAGCATGTCCTTGGTGCGCGCCAGCGCCTCAGGGCTGACGTCGCTCATGGCGCCGGCCATCTGGTTGAACCAGCGCTGCGCCAGCTGCTCGCGCAGCTGCTGGGTGAGCTCCTCGAAGCGCTCGCGCGCCTCGCTGCTCGTGAAGTCGTACTCGGACAGCTCGCGGACGGTGCCGGCGAGGTCGGGTGGCAGCAGGTCGAGCTGCACCTGGCGCTCGGCCACCGCCTCCTCGGTGACCTCCTGGCGCCGCTGGTCGGCCGATGCCTGGGCCTCCTGGCGCAGGTCGTCGAGGGCGGTGCGCTCCATGTCGACCACCTCGCGCAGCTGCTCGGCGATGTCGTCGTACACGCCCCCGAGGTCGTGGCTCTCCAGGCGCTCCCGACGCTGCTGGCGCAGCTTGTCCATGAGGTCCTTCATGCCCTGGATGCGCTCGCCGTTGCGGTCCTCGAAGCCCTGGTGCATGAG
>JAGQSL010000025.1:0-681 GCA_020439525.1 Acidimicrobiales bacterium
GCGCCTTGCCACCGAGCTCGAGGTGGACGTTCTTGAGGTCGTCGGCCGCCGAGCGCATCACCTCCATCCCGGCGCGCACCGACCCGGTGATCGACACCATCTGCGGGATGGCGTGCGACACCAGCGCCGCGCCGGTCTCGCGGTCGCCGCAGATCACGTTGAGCACCCCCGGCGGGAGCACCTCGGCGGCGAGCTCGGCGAGGCGCACCGTGGTGACCGGCGTCGTGTCCGAGGGCTTCAGCACCACCGTGTTGCCGGCCGCCAGCGCCGGGGCGATCTTCCAGACCGNGCCATCATCATCGGGTAGTTCCACGGCGTGACCTGGGCGCACACGCCCACCGGCTCACGTCGGATCCAGCTCGTGTGGCCCTCGAGGTACTCCCCGGCCGAGGTCCCCTCCAGCACCCGGGCCGCCCCGGCGAAGAACCGGATCTGGTCGACCATCGGCGGGATCTCCTCCGAGGCCGTCAGGCCGATCGGCTTGCCCGTGTTCTGCGACTCGAGTCCCACCAGCTCGTCGGCGTGCTCCTCCACCAGATCGGCCAGCTTCAGCAGGGCCAGCTGGCGCTGGCCCGGGGTGGTGTCGCGCCAGGCATCGAAGGCGTCGGCCGCCGCCCGACAGGCCGCGTCGACGTCGGGTGCGCCCGAGCGGGGCGAGGTGCCGAACACCTCGCCGGTGGC
>JAGQSL010000025.1:743-16355 GCA_020439525.1 Acidimicrobiales bacterium
CGCAGGGCAGGAGCAGACACGGGGACCTCCGAGGTGGGGCAGGGCGAGCGGATGGTACCCCTGGGCGCGAGCAGCGTCCCGGGGCTCGGATGTCGCGTGGAGCGATCGGGGGTGGGTGCTACCGTCGATCGGCGCTACGAGAGCGCCGAGAGGCCGGGCGAACGCCCGACGGGGGGAACGACGATGGATGCCGCACGGGCAACGAAGGTGGCGGTCATCGGGCAGGGCTACGTGGGCCTGCCCCTGGCCGTCCGGGCGGCGGAGCAGGGCTACGACGTGGTCGGCTACGACCTCGACGTCGCCCGCATCGAGGCGCTCCAGCGCGGCGTCTCGTTCATCGAGGACATCCCCGACGAGCGCATCCGGCCCATCCTCGACGACGGCAGCTTCCGGCCCAGCTCCGATCCCGCCGACCTCGCCGACTTCGACATCGCGGTGATCTCGGTGCCCACCCCGCTTCGCGAGGGCTCCCCCGACCTCTCCTACATCGAGGCGTCGGCGGCCGAGCTGGCCGGACACCTCCGCGAGGGCGCGTGCGTCATCCTCGAGTCGACCACCTACCCGGGGACCACCGAGGAGCTGATGATCCCGATCCTCGAGGCGGGCAGCGGCCTGCGCGCCGGGGCCGACTTCGGCGTCGGCTACTCGCCCGAGCGGATCGACCCCGGCAACAAGACCTACACGCTCGAGACCACCCCCAAGGTGGTGTCGGGCATCGATGCGGCGAGCCTCGCGGTCGTCCAAGGGTTCTACGACCGGATCACGGTCAAGACCGTGCCGGTGCGCTCGCCCAAGGAGGCCGAGCTCACCAAGCTGCTCGAGAACACCTTCCGGCACGTGAACATCGCCCTCGTCAACGAGCTCGCCATGTTCGCCAAGGACCTGGGCATCGACGTGTGGGAGGCGATCGACGCCGCCGAGACCAAGCCGTTCGGGTTCATGCCCTTCCGTCCCGGCCCCGGCGTGGGCGGCCACTGCCTGCCCATCGACCCGTCGTACCTCTCGTGGCGGGTGAAGCAGAGCCTCGGCCAGACGTTCCGCTTCGTCGAGCTGGCCAACGAGGTCAACGAGCACATGCCGGACTACGTGATCCGGCGCCTGGTGGCCGCCCTCAACGACCGGGAGCTCCCGGTCAAGGGCCGTCGGATCCTCGTGCTCGGCCTCGCCTACAAGAAGAACACCGGCGACGACCGCGAGTCGCCGAGCACCCGCGTCATCGAACTGCTCGAGCTCCTCCAGGCCGACGTCGCCGTGTGCGATCCCCACGTCGACCCGGCGCGCAGCCACGCCATGGGCGGCGCCGAGATGGTCGAGCTGTCGGTCGATGAGCTCCGCCGCGCCGATGCGGTGGTGATCCTGGTGGACCACGACGAGTTCGACCTCGACGTCGTGGCGAGCGAGGCCACCTACGTCCTCGACACCCGTCGCTGCGCCTCGGGGCCCTCGGTCGAGCACCTCTGACCTGGCGGGGGGCGTCCCGAGGCCGCACCCCGACGACGCGTAGGCTGCACCGATGCCCCGACCGCTGCCTCGCGCTCTGCTCGTCGAGGCCCGGCCCAAGCAGTGGATCAAGAACCTGCTGGTCTTCGCCGCGCCCGGCGCGGCCGGCGTCGAGCTCGCCCACCTGGCCCCGGCGTTCGGCGCGTTCGCGTGCTTCTGCCTCGCCGCGTCCGGCACCTACTACCTGAACGACGCAGCCGACGTGGAGGCCGATCGCCTCCACCCGAAGAAGCGCCGGCGTCCGATCGCCGCCGGCGAGATCCCCCTCGGGCTGGCCCGAGCGCTCGGCGCGGGCGGCATCGTGGCCTCGGTGGTGCTCGCCGCCCTGGTGCGCTGGCAGCTGGCGGTCGTGATCGGCGCCTACGTGGTCATGACCACGACCTACAGCCTCTGGATGAAGCACGTCGCCGTGCTCGACGTGGTGGGGGTGGCCGCCGGCTTCGTCCTGCGCGCCATCGCCGGCGCCGCCGCGGTCGACGTCCCCATCTCGAACTGGTTCTTCATCGTGGCGTCGTTCGGCTCGCTCTTCATGGTCGTGGGCAAGCGACGGGCCGAGGTGGTCGAGATGGGCGACGGCGCAGCCGAGTTCCGCCCGACGCTCGGGGTGTACCCCGCCGCGTACCTCGCCCACCTCCAGACCGTGGCGCTCTCGGTGGTGCTCGTCGGCTACTGCCTGTGGGCGTTCGAGAAGGCGGCCACCGCCGACGCATCCATCCCGTGGTTCCAGCTCTCCATCGTGCCGTTCGTCCTCGCCGCCCTGCGCTACGCCCTGCTGATCGACACCGGCCAGGGCGGCGCTCCCGAGGACGTCGTGCTGGGCGACCGGTCGCTGCTCGTCACCGGGCTCATCTGGGCCATCACGTTCACGATCGGGGTGTACGCCACGTGAGCCCGACCTCGCCCGACGCGCGCCGGCTCCTCACCGGATGGGCTCGCACCGCCCCCAGCCCCGCCTCGGTGCTCCACCCCACCGACACCGACGAGCTGGCGGCGATCCTCGACGCCCCGCCACCGCCGCGTGGGCTCGTCGCCCGCGGCCTCGGTCGCTCGTATGGCGATCCGGCCCAGAACGCCGGCGGGCTCGTCATCGACACGACGGGCGTCCGGGGCATCTCGCACCTCGACCTCGAGCAGGGCCTGGTCACCGCCGCCGCCGGCACGAGCCTCGACGACCTCATGCGATGGCTGGTCCCGCTCGGCTGGTTCGTGCCGGTCACCCCCGGCACCCGCCAGGTGACCGTCGGCGGCGCCGTCGCCTCCGACATCCACGGCAAGAACCACCACCACGCCGGCTCGTGGTGCCAGCACCTCGATGCCCTCACCCTCGTCACGCCGGCGCACGGCAAGCGCCGCATCACGCCGTCCTCGGACCCGGCGCTGTTCTGGGCCACCGCCGGCGGCATGGGCCTCACGGGCGTCGTGCTCGACGCCACCATCCGCCTCAAGCGGATCGAGACGAGCCGCCTCCTGGTGGACACCGACCGCACCCGCGACCTCGACGAGGTCCTCGCCCTGATGGTCGAGGGCGATCACCGCTACGACTACTCGGTGGCCTGGATCGACCTCATGGCGAAGGGCGCGGCCATGGGGCGATCCATCCTCGACCGAGGCCGGTTCGCCCACCTCGACGAGCTCGATCGCCGCTCGAGCGGCGATCCCCTGCACTTCGAGTCGGGCACGCTCGCCACGTTCCCGCCGCTGCCGGTGAACCTGGTCAACGCGGCGACGATCAAGGCGTTCAACGAGGTCTGGTACCGCAAGGCGCCGCGGCGACGGCGCGGCGCCCTCCAGTCGATCACCCAGTTCTTCCACCCGCTCGACCTCGTCGACCGGTGGAACCGCGTCTACGGCGCCACCGGGCTGCTCCAGTGGCAGTTCGTGGTGCCGCTCGACGCGGTCGAGGAGCTGCGGTCGATCATCGGGGAGCTCTCCACGTCGGGCGCGCCCTCGTTCCTCGCCGTGCTGAAGCGCATGGGCCCGGCCAACCCCGGGCCGCTGTCGTTCCCGATCGAGGGCTGGACGTTGGCGTTCGACGTCCCCGCCGACGTGCACGGCGGGCTGGCCACGCTGCTCGACCGCCTCGACGAGCGGGTGGTCGCGGCCGGCGGCCGCCTCTACCTGGCCAAGGACAGCCGGATGCGCCCGGAGCTGTTGCGGGCCATGTACCCCCGGCTCGACGAGTGGCGCGCCGTGCGCTGCGAGGCCGACCCCCAGGGGCTCCTCGCCAGCGACCTCGGCCGCCGGCTCCACCTGCTCTGAGCGCTCGGCTCAGGAGGCGCTCGAGCGCTCCTCGATGAGCTCGCACGCGTCGCGCAGCTCGTCGATCACGTCCTGGTCGCGGGCCATGGGCGCCGCGATCGGGAGGTTCGCCTCGGAGAGGGGCGGGACGGTGACGTGGCTGATGCGCGGGTGGATCGGGCGCGAGCCGTCCTCCTCGGGGCTGAAGAGGACCTCGTGGAGCTTCTCCCCGTCGCGCAGGCCGGTGTAGACGATCTCGATCGGCCGGTCGGCCTCGGCGATCAGGCGCTTGGCCACGTCGTCGATCTTCACGGGCTCGCCCATGTCGAGCACGAGCGCCTCGCCGTCTCGGCCCACGGCCCCTGCCTGGATGACCAGCTGCACCGCCTCCTCGACGGTCATGAAGTAGCGGGTCACGTCGGGGTGGGTCACCGTCACCGGGCCCCCCGCCTCGATCTGCTTGGCGAACGCGGTGAGCACCGAGCCGCGGCTGCCCAAGACGTTGCCGAACCGGACGCTCAGGAAGACGCCATCGCCCCGGTCGGCGGCGGCGGCCGTCAGCCGCTCGGCCAGGCGCTTGGTGTAGCCGAGCACGCTCGACGGGTCGGCCGCCTTGTCGGTCGAGATGTTGACGAAGCGCTCGACGCCGTGCTCGAGGGCCGCCTGCACCAGCACCTGCGTGCCCCACACGTTCGTCTTCAGCGCCTCCGCCGGGTGCATCTGCAACAGCGGCAGGTGCTTGAGGGCGGCAGCGTGGAACACCACCTCGGGCTTGTGCTCGGCGAAGACCTGGCGAACCCGGTCCTCGTCACGGATGTCGCAGACCACCAGGTTGCGGCTGTCGAGGAGGGCGCGACCCTCGATCGACAGCTGCACCGAGTGCAGCGCCGACTCGTCGCGCTCGAGCAGGATCAGCGACGAGGGGGCGAAGCGGTAGAGCTGGCGCGAGAGCTCCGAGCCGATCGACCCGCCGGCACCCGTCACCAGGACCCGCTTGCCGGTCACGTAGCCGGCGATCGAGTCCACGTCGGTGTCGACCTCGTGGCGCCCCAAGAGGTCGGCGTGGGTGACGGGCCGGATGTCGGCCGTGGACACCTGGGCGCCGTAGAGCTCGCTGGCCGAGGGCAGCACCAGCAGGCGCAGGTCGTGCTCCCGGGCGATGTCGGCGTAGTCGCGGATGAGCGAGGAGTCGGCCGTGGGGATGGCGAGCAGCGCGATGGTGGCGTCGTGGGCGGCGGCCACCGCACCCATGTCGTCGCGCGTGCCGGCGACCGGCACCCCGCGGATGCGGAGGTTCCGCTTCGTCGGGTCGTCGTCGATGAGCGCGACGGGGAGGTAGCGACCCGCCGGGTTGCGCAGCATCGCGGTGACGATCTGCTGGCCGCCCTCGCCGGCCCCCACCACCACCACGCGCTCGAGCGCATCGCTCTGGGGGCGGAGGTGGCGCTCCCAGAAGAGGCGCCAGACGTAGCGGACGCCGGCGCTGAAGGCCAGCATGATGGTGGAGGCGATGAGCGGCACCGACAGCGGCACCACGCGCGCGCCGTCGATGTTCACGACGGCCACACCGAGCACGAGCGCCACGGTGGCCATGACGATCGCGCCGACCAGCGCCGAGAGCTCCTCGAACGACCCGAAGCTCCACCGCCCCGAGTAGAGGCCTCGCGCCGCACCGCAGATCGCGAAGACGAGGCCGGAGGCCACGGTGAACCACAGCAGCCGGCCCTCCATCCCGCTCGGGATGTCGAAGTCGTACCGGAACCAGGCGGCCAGCACGACCGCCAGGCCCATCGCGGTCACGTCGGTCACGACCTGGAGGCGTCGCCGAGTCCGGTGCCCGGAGTGCTGGAGCAGGATCTCCACGCCCGAGCGCTGCTTCGCGTCCCGCTTGGCGGCCAACTGAACCCTCCCCCCGAGGTACCGATCTGAATCCGCCCGGGCGGGAACAGTAGCCTCCGTCGGTCCACATCGTCCACCACTTGGTCGCCGAGGGTCGTCGGCGACGCGATCGGACCCGATTGAGCACGAAGCGAAGCGCGCGCCGCCGGGCGGTGCCCCGGCGGTCCTACACCGGCCCCATCGCCGCGCTCGCCGCGCTCGCCGCGCTGTTCGCGCCGGCGACGCTCACCGGCGTCGGACCGGTCGATGCGGTCCAGCGCGGCCTGCTCGCCGGGCTGGTCACCTTCGTCGGCGCCCACGGGCGTCGACGGACCTGGCTGCTGGCCGGCGGGCTCTGCGCCCTGCCCGCGTCCGGGTGGTCGATGGCGCTCGTGCTGGTCGGCCTGGCGGTCGCCGTGGCGTCGACCCAGCGCCAGCACCGACCCCGGCGCTTCGGCGCGGTGGCCGTCGGCTGCTTCGTCAACGCCATCCTCTGGTACCCGTCCCACGACCTCCCCTGGGGGGCGATCGTCGGGGTGGTGGCGTGCACGATGCTCGTCATCTCCGGTGCGCCCTCGCTGCGGCGCCACCAGCGCGCCTCGGTCCGCATCGGGCTCGTGACCGTGGGGGCCGTCGCGGTCGTGGCGTGCGGGCTGGCGGCGGTGGCCGTGCTCCAGGCCACCAGCGCCGTGCGCTCCGGCAGCGATGCCGCCGCCGACGCCCTCGCCGCGGCGCGAGACGGCGACGCGAGCGCCGCGGAGGAGGCGCTGCAGCGGGGGGCCGACGACTTCGACCGGGCCTCCTCGCACCTCGATGGGCTGCTGACCGCACCCGCCCGCCTCGTCCCGGGGGTGGCCCAGCAGCTCGCCGCGGTCCGGACCACCGTGGAGCAGGGGTCGGCGATCGCCGCCGCCGCCGACGACCTCGTCGCCACCGCCGACTACGACCAGCTGCAGTACGAGGGGCGGCTCGACCTGGACCAGGTCTCGGCGCTGATCGAGCCGACGGCGCGCGCCGATGCCGCGCTGGCCGAAGCCGACCGTCGCCTCACCGACGTCCAGGGCGGCCGGCTCCTCCCGCCGCTGCGCACCCGCATCGAGGCCTTCTCGGACAAGATCGAGGGCGCCCGGCGCGACACGGTGCTGGCCCGCTCGCTCCTCGCCGCCACCCCGCAGCTGTTCGGGGCCGATGCCACCCGGCACTACCTCGTCATCTTCCTCACCCCGGCCGAGCTGCGCGGCGCCGGGGGGTTCATCGGCTCCTACGCCGAGCTGCGCGCCGACGACGGGGCCGTCGACCTCGTCCGCTCCGGGCGCATCGACGACCTCCTCGACGCCGCACCGATGGGCACCCGGACGATCTCGGGCCCCGAGGACTACCTCGCCCGCTACGGCCAGTACCGACCGCAGGACTTCCTCCAGGACGTGACCTTCTCGCCGCACTTCCCCTCGAGCGCGCAGGTCATGGCCGAGCTCTACCCCCAGTCCGGCGGGACGCAGCTCGACGGCGTGATCGGCGTCGACCCGACGGGCCTCGCCGCCCTGCTCGAGCTGACCGGCCCCGTCCTCGTCGAGGGGATGGACGAGCCGCTCAGCGCCGAGAACGCCGTCGAGGTGCTCACCCGCCGCCAGTACCTCGAGCTCGGCACGCGCGCCGAGCGGGGCGAGGTGCTGGCGTCGGCCGTGCGCTCGACGTTCGATCGCCTCATCAGCTCGGCGCTGCCGGCCCCCCGGCGCCTCGCCGACGTCTTGAGCCCCGCCGCCCGCGCCGGCCACCTCCGGCTCTGGAGCCCCGATCGAGACGAGCAGGACCTCTTCACGCAGCTGGGTGCCGACGGGAGCCTCGCCATCCCCAAGGGGGCGGACGGCTTCTCGGTGGTCCAGCGCAACGTGGGCAACAACAAGATCGACGCGTACCTCCACCGCGACATCACCTACGAAGCCACGATCGACGCCCGGACCGGCGACCTGCGATCCACCCTGCGGATCGCCATGACCAACGACCTGCCCCAGGGCGTGGAGCTGCCGCCCGCCGTGGCCGACAACACCCGGGCGGCCCCGCCGGGGTCGAACGTGACGATCGTCACCGTCCACACCCCGAACGTGGTCACCGGGGCCACGCTCGACGGCGTGCCCGTGACCCTCGGACCGGGCTCCGAGCGCGGCATGTACGCCTGGGACACGCCGCAGTTCACGATCCCGCCGGGCGAGACGGTGGTGCTGGAGGTCGACCTGGCGGGATCGCTCGACCTCCGCGACGGCTACGACCTGCGGATCCTCCCCCAGCCGGTCGCCAACCCCGACGAGCTGCTCGCCACCTTGCGGGTCCGCGGCGGCCACGAGGCCGACACCGGCCGCTCGGAGCTGACCACCGTGGACGACGGGCCGATCGGACCGCCGATCGACCGGACGGTGGCGTTGCGTCGGTGACCCTCCGGTGGGTCGAACGGCCCGATCCAACCGGTTTCCTTCAAAATCGTGACGCGCGGCCGTTGGTGGGTTAGCCTTCGGGATCAGCGCGAGTCGCATCGGGTGACGGGATCCGAGCGCGTGAGGGAGATGGGTTCGATGTTCCGAAAGATGCTGGTCGCCGGTCTGGCGCTCGTGGCCCTCGCCGCTTCGCCCGCTGCGGCGGAGTACGACTTCTCGGTCTCGCCGACCGTGGTCCAGGCCGGAGGGGTCGTCACCGTGTCCGGGGAGGGCTGCGTGCCGTTCTCGACGGTGTCGGTCAAGGTGACCCAGCGCAGCACCGGGTCGGTGATCTACACGGGCTCGGACCAGACCGACGCCAACGGCGAGTTCACCTTCGACGTGCAGCTGCCGAAGAACCTCGCGCCGGGCTTCTACGACCTCGAGGCCCGCTGCCCGCTCGACGGCAGCACGGCGCCGGGCCGTGCCCTGCAGGGGACCGTCGAGGGCAACGACCTCGTGTTCCGGGCCGTGATCGAGATCGTCGCCGCCCCCGGTGGTGGCGGCGGCGGTGGGGGCGGTGGCGTCGACGACGGCAAGATCGTGCGCACCGGCTCGGACCTCAACGGCCTCGGCCTCGTGGGTGCCGGGCTGCTCACCGTCGGCGGCCTCGTGCTCATCGCTTCGAAGCGCCGCCGCACCAGCGCCGCCTGACGCCGCCGCGCTCGTCCCGCTCTGCACCGTGCCCCGGCCCCGGCCGGGGCACGGTCGCGTCCGGGGCACCGCCGGGCCCTCGGCAGGTACGCTCCCGCCACCCCTGGCGCGGGCCGGGGCCTGGACCAGAGGAGTCCCGATGCTCGATGAGTTCAAGAAGTTCCTGTTCCGCGGCAACGTCGTCGATCTGGCCGTCGCCGTCGTCATCGGCGCCGCGTTCACCGGCATCGTGAGCGCCATCAACGACGGCCTGATCACGCCGCTCATCGGCATGATCATCGGGAAGGACTTCTCGGAGATGACCTTCGCGATCAACGGCAGCACGTTCAGCTACGGCCTCGTGATCAACGCCATCATCCAGTTCGTGGCGATCGCCGCGGTCGTGTTCTTCCTCGTCGTCAAGCCGATGCAGTCCCTCCTGGAGCGTCGGGCTCGGGGCGAGGAGCCCGAGCCGGCGGCCCCCACGGCCGAGGACCTCCTGACCGAGATCCGCGACCTCCTGGCGAACCGCTCCTAGCTCCAGGGCCGGACCCGACGACTGCACGGGACCCGCCGGGGTACAGGGCCACCATGGACATCGCCATCACCGGCTCATCGGGCCTCATCGGCACCGCGCTCACCCGCTCCCTCGAAGGCGACGGCCATCGGGTGGTCCCCGTCGTGCGCGGGGAGGGCCGCCGCCCAGGGGCCGTCCGCTGGGACCCGACCGGCGGCACCATCGACGCCGCCGGGCTCGAGGGCGTCGACGCCGTCGTGCACCTCGCCGGCGAGGGCGTGGCCTCGGGCCCGTGGACCACGGCGCAGCGCCGTCGCATCGCCGAGAGCCGCCAGGCGGGGACCACCCTCCTGGCGCAGACGCTGGCCGAGCTCGACCGGCCGCCGGCCGTGCTCGTCAGCGGCAGCGCCATCGGGTACTACGGCGACCGAGGCGATGCGGTGCTCGCGGAGGGCGATGCGCCGGGTGACGACTTCCTCGCCAGCGTGTGCATCGCCTGGGAGGCGGCCACCGCACCGGCCGAGGCGGCGGGCATCCGCGTCGCCCACCTGCGCACGGGGATCGTGCTCGACCGCCGGGGCGGGGCCCTGGCCAAGCAGCTCCCGATCTTCCGCCTCGGCCTCGGCGGCAAGGCGGGCACGGGCCGCCAGTGGATGTCGTGGATCACGCTCGACGACGAGGTCCGCGCCATCCGCTTCGCCCTCGAGACGCCCGAGGTGCACGGCCCGCGCAACCTCACCGCGCCCCGCCCGGTCACCAACGGCGAGTTCACCCGAGCCCTCGCCGGCGCCCTCCACCGTCCGGCGGTGCTCACGATCCCGCGCCTCGTGCAGCGGGCGCCCTTCGGGGTCGGCGACCTCGTGGGCTCGCTGCTGTTCACCTCGGCGCGCGTCGAGCCCCGCGCCCTGCTCGACGCCGGCTTCACCTTCGAGCACCCCGACCTCGACGAGGCGCTCGCCGCCGTCCTCGCCACCTGAGCCGACGCGCCGCTCGGAGGCGCAGCCCGCCCCGGCGCGCCACCTAGGGTGGTCAGATCATGCCTGGACGTCGCCTCGCCGCCTTCGACTTCGACGGCACCATCTCCCGGCGCGACACGCTGGTCCCGTTCCTCGCCCGGGCGTGCGGCACCGCTGCGCTCGCTCGCGCGCTTCGCCAGGTCGGTCCGCTCGCCGTGCGCGCCCGCACCGGGCGCCTCGATGCCGAGCTGCACCACCGCGATGCCAGCAAGGAGGCCCTGCTCCGCGCCCTGATGGCCGGCCGCGAGGCCACGTGGCTCGAACGGGAGGGGGCGCGCTACGCGGCGAGCCTCGATCGCCGGCTCCGACCCGAGATGGTGGAGCAGGTCCGCTGGCACCGCGCGTCGGGCCACGAGCTGGTCCTGGTGTCGGCGTCGCTCGGCGCCTACCTGCGCCCCTTCGCCCGCGACCACGGCTTCGACCACGTGATCGCCGTGGAGCTCGAGGTCGGCGAGTCGGGCCACCTCACCGGGGCCATGGTCGGACCCAACGTGCGCGGCCCGGAGAAGGCGGTGCGCCTGCGCTCGTGGCTCGACGGCGACGAGCCCGAGATCCTCTGGGCGTACGGCAACTCGAGCGGCGACCGCGAGCTGCTCGAGCTGGCCGACGTGCCGGTCTGGGTGGCCGGCCGCCAACGCGCCACGACCGCCCCACCGAGCGGTGCGAGCGGTCGTGCGCTGCCGGTGGCGCCGTAGCGCCCGACGGGGAGGGCCGGCGGGGCCGGCCCGGTCTCACTTGGGCTGCATGCGGATGCCGGCGTCGATGCGGATCGACTCGGCGTTCATGTAGCTGTTGCGGAGCAGCTCCACGGCGAGGGCACCGAACTCGTCGGCCTGGCCCAGGCGCTTGGGGAAGAGCACCCCGGCGGCGAGGCGCTCCTTGAACTGCTCGGCCGCCTCGCCCTGGCCGTAGATCGGCGTGTCGATCAGGCCAGGGAGGATGGTGTTGACGCGGATGCCCACGGCCGAGAGGTCCCGGGCGATCGGCAGGGTCATGCCGACGACGCCGCCCTTGGAGGCCGAGTACGACGCCTGGCCGATCTGGCCGTCCTCGGCGGCCACCGACGCGGTGTTGACGATCGCGCCCCGCTCGCCGAACTCGTCGGCCTCGTTCTGCGACATGGCCGTGGCGGCGATGCGGATGCAGTTGAACGTGCCGATGAGGTTGATCTCGACGACCTTGCGGAAGATCTCGAGGTCGTGGGCCGAGCTGTACTCGCCGTCCTTGCCGATCGTGCGGGTGGCCCAGCCGATGCCGGCGCAGTTCACGAGGGCCTTCACCGGGCCCAGCTCCTTGGCCGCCTCGGTGGCGGCGATCACCTGATCGGTGTCGACCACGTCGCACGGCGCGAAGACGCCGCCGATCTCCTTGGCGAGGGCGTCGCCGCGCTCCTGCTGGCGGTCGAGGTCGGCGACGACGACCTTGGCCCCGAGGGCGGCGAGCTGGCGGCAGGTGGCCTCACCGAGGCCCGAGGCACCGCCGGTGACGATTGCGCTGATCCCGTTGATCTCCATGGCCCGGACTCTATTGACTGACCGGTCAAGTGACGAAATGCGCTGGGGCGATGGGAGGCGCTCGGAGGGGGCCGAGTACCCTCGCCTCCGGTGAGCGCACGGCAGGGGTCACGGCGGCGAGCGGCGGCGATGGTGGCCGGCCAGGCGCTCGCGGCCGTGCTCAGCCTGGCGCTGGCGATCACCGTGCTCGGCTCGTGCGCCGGCGAGCGGCCGTCGCTCGGCACCCTGGCCCCGTCGGTCCCGAGCACCGAGGCGACCACGGCCCCGACCTCGTCGTCCACCACCACGGCGCTGCCCGGCCCGGCCGTCGCCGGGCGCGTCCTCACCCCCGACGACCTGCTCGGCTGGATCGCCACGCCCGTTGGCGACCCGCAGGTGTTCTCGCAGCCCTCCGAGCAGTCCGACCGCATCGACATCGGCCCGAAGACGACGGCCGGCGCCCCCACGACCTTCGCCGTGGTCGGCGACGCCTCGGCCGACGCCACGCCAGCGGTGGCCGGGTGGTACGAGGTGGCGCTGCCCACCCGACCCAACGGGTCCACCGGGTGGGTGCCCGCCGACTCGGTGACCCTCGCCCGGACCCCCTTCCGGGTGTTCGTGGACCTCGGCGACCGCACGCTGCGCGTCGAGGAGGACGGCAGCGGCGTGTTCACCGCCGAGGTGGCCATCGGCACCGACGACAACCCCACGCCCACGAACGGGACCTTCCTCACCGAGCTGATCGAGAACACCGATCCCGATGGCGCCTACGGGCCCTACGCGTTCGGGCTGGCGCTGCACTCCGACACCCTCACCGAGTTCGCCGGCGGCCCGGGCCAGGTGGGCATCCACGGCACGAACCAGCCGGCCAAGATCGGCCAGAAGGTGTCCCACGGGTGCGTGCGGCTCCGCAACAGCGACGTGCAGGACCTCGTCGACCTCGGTCTCCCCCTCGGCGCGCCGGTCTTCATCACCGCCTGAGCTCGGGTGAGCGCCGCTCCCCCGGCGGGCGTATCGCCGGTGGCGGAGCCGGGAACCGGGCGCCCATGGACATCTTCGAAGCCCTCCGCGTCGACCACGACCGCCAGCGCGACCTCATCGGCCAGGTCCTCGAGACCGTTGGCGATTCGCCCGAGCGCGCCGAGATGTTCGACGAGCTGGCGTCGGCCCTCGAGGCCCACGCCGCCGCCGAGGAGCGGTACTTCTACACCGTGCTGATGGAGCACGACCTGACCCAGGAGAAGGCCCGGCACTCCGTGCACGAGCACGCCCAGCTCGACGACCTGGTGGAGAAGCTGCAGGCCTACGACCGCACGGCGCCGGCCTGGCTGGAGACCGCCCGCGAGCTCGAGCACAAGCTCACCCACCACCTCGACGAGGAGGAGCGCGAGGTGTTCCAGCTCGCCGGCAAGGCGCTCACCGAGGCCCAGAAGGCGTCGCTCGCCGAGGAGTACCGCGAGATGATGCGCGAGCGCCTGTCGGCCTGAGGTCCGATCCCGCCACCGATCCGAGGCTCAGCTCGACGTCGGCGGCGGTCCCCAACCGCCCCCGCCGGGGGTGAGCAGTCGGACCACATCGCCCGCCTCCAGCGCGACGGTCGCCTTGTCGGCGAGGCGCCGAGCCTGCTCCTCGTCGCCACCCGGCAGCAACCAGTCCTCGCCCGGTGCACCGGGCTCGCCTCCCTCGAGGCCCCACGGACGTGAGCGGCGCCGCTCCGCGATCAGGCTCAGCGTGACCGGTTCGAGGACCTCGAGCTCGCGCTCGATCCCGTCGCCGCCCGGCGCCGTGCCGCGGCCGCCGCTTCCCCGGCGGAGGCGCTGGCGCCGGACGCGCACCGGGAAGGCCCGCTCGAACGCCTCCACCGGGGTGTTGCGGGTGTTGGTCATCGCCGTGTGGACGCCGCTCATGCCGGGCACGGGGCCGGCCGCCTCGACGCCGGGCTTCGGCGGTCGACCGCCCTGGCCGCCAGCGAGGGTCTCGTAGCTGACCCAGCCGTCGCCGCCCAAGAGCAGGTTGTTCATCGTCCCCTGGCCGGCCGCGGCCACGCGGTCGGGCACGATCTGGGCCAGCGCGCCGAGGCACGCGTCGGCCACGCGCTGGCTCACCTCGACGTTGCCGGCCCCCACCGCAGCGGGGAACCGGGCGGCCACCACGGTGCCCTCGGGAGCGATCACCCGGACCGGGGCGAGCGCGCCGCCGTTGGCCGGGATGGTCGGGTCGAGCACCGAGCGGAGGGCCCAGGCCACCGCGCTCACCGTCACCGCCTCGACGGCGTTGACGTTGCCGTGGCGCTGCGGGTCGGTGCCCGTGAAGTCGAACGCGATCTGCTCGCCCGCCACGGTGACGGCCACCTCGATGCGCGTGGCCCCCTGCTGGGGAGGCTCGGGACCGAAGCTGTCGAGCACGTCGGCGAACCGCCAGGTGCCGTCGGGCAGGGAGGCGAGCGCGGCGCGCATGCGGCGCTCGCCGTAGGCCACCACTTCGTCGAGCCCGGCGTCGCCGAGGGCGGCGAAGCGGGCGGCCCCCAGGCGGTTGGCCCCGATCTGGGCATCGAGGTCGCCGGCGCGTTCGGCCGGGGTGCGGCTCGCCGCCGCCACCATGGCAGCCACCTCGGCGGTGAGGCGGACGGGTGGGATGCGCAGGCCCTCCTGGGCGATGTGGGTCGCATCGGCCGGCATCGACCCGGGCGCCGCACCCCCGAGGTCCGCGTGGTGCGCTCGGTTGGCCACCCAACCGATGAGGCGCGGGCCGCCGGCGACGTCGACGAAGACCGGCGCCACGAGCGTCACGTCGTTGAGGTGCGTCCCGCCGGCGAACGGGTCGTTGAGGATCACCTGGTCGCCGGGGGCGAGGTCGCCGCCGAGCGCGTCGATCGCGGCGCGCACCGACGCCGGCATCGACCCGAGGTGCACGGGGATGTGCTCGGCCTGCACGAGCAGCGTGCCCTCCGCGGTGAACAGCGCCGCGGAGCAGTCGGCCCGCTCCTTGATGTTGGGGCTGAACGCAGCGCGCCGCAGCACCTCGCCCATCTCGTGGGCGATCCCGGTGAGCCGGGCGATGAGCACGGCCAGCTGCGCCGGACCCATCACGTCGCCGCTCACCAGTCGATCCTCGTGAGGACGAGTGCGCCCGACGGATGCGGCTCGGCGGTCCAGCCCTCGGGGATCCAGATCGTGCAGTCGGGCTCGGCGACCACCGCCGGGCCCCGGGCCGTGGACCGCTCCGGCGCGGGAAGCGACCCGATCTCCACCGGCGATGGCGTCCGGGCGGTCGCCCGCAGCGCCACCACCTCGATCGGGGCGCCCGGTCGGGCGTAGCCGTTGCGCTGTTCGTGGGCGGCTGGAAAGGCGTCGACCGACGGCACCCGGATCTCGTGGCTCTGGCCCGCGTAGCGGCACTCGAGCGACGTCTCCACCGCGGCGCCCGGCACCGCGGCCGCCGCCCGGGCGGCGAGCGCGGCCACGGCACCGTCGAGCCCGTCGAGCGCGGAGCCGCCAGGCCACGAGGCGACGACATCGTGCTGGCGAGGGGCGCCGAGGCAGCCGACGGCCGAGAGCACCCCGGCCCGGGCGGGCACGACGACCGCGGCCATGCCCAGCGCCTCGGCGATGGCGCAGGCGTGCAGGGGCCCAGCGCCGCCGAAGGCGACCAGGGCGAGGCCGGCGGGGTCGACGCCGCGGGCCACCGAGACGGCTCGCACCGCCTCCTCCATCGCGGCGTCGACGACCGCGATCACGTCGTCGGCGGTGGTGCCCGCCGCCTCGAGCGCCCGTCGGGCCGCCTCCACGTCGAGCGTGCCGATCCCCGGGAGCGCGACGCCGGGGGGCAGGTGGCCGGCCACGAGGTCGGCGTCGGTGACGGTGGGCTCG
>JAGQSL010000316.1:0-4163 GCA_020439525.1 Acidimicrobiales bacterium
ACCGCGGCGATCGGCACGCCGCGCCAGGCGGTGTCGAAGCGGCTCCACTTGGTGACGCAGTGCAGGTCGGTGGTCAGCTCGACCTCGCCCAGGGCGCGGAGCTCGTCCCACGACAGGCGCACCTCGCGCTCGACGGCGCCCCACACGCGCAGGCGCCACGCATCCAGGTCCACAGTCGGGACCGGGCCCTCGTGGAGCACGGGCCAGCGCTCGGTGCGGTACTGCCCCGGCGGCAGGCGGGCCGGGTCGATGCCGTCGGCCTCGAGGGCCCGGCGGTTGCGGTCGAAGAAGCCCATCGGCGCACGGTACCGGCGGGGGGCCGGGGCAGCGCCGGCCCCGGGCGGCCTGACACACTCGCGACCGTGCAGCGCTTGGCCGGCAGCGATACGGGGTTCCTCTTCATCGAGACACCGGGGCAGACCTCGGTGTGCGTCGACATGGTGCACCTGGCGCCCCGACCCGACGGCGAGGCGCTCACCCTCGACGGACTGCACCGCTGGATCGAGGCCCGGCTGCCGCTGCTGCCCTCCTGGCGCTGGCGCCTCCAGGACGTGCCCCTCCAGGTGCACCACCCGCTGTGGATCGAGGACCCCGACTTCGACCTCGGCTACCACCTGCGCGAGCACACCCTCCCGGCCCCCGGCGGCGACGACGAGGTGGAGGCGTACCACGCCGAGGTGCTCCCCCAGCTGCTCGACCGTCGCCACCCGCTGTGGCGCATCACGCTGGTGCACGGCCTGGCCGGCGACCGCCAGGCACTGCTGTTCCAGATCCACCACACGCTCGCGGACGGCGCCGCCATCCTCTTCACCATGGCGCAGCTCTTCCACGAGCTGCCCGACGGCCCGCTTCCGGAGGTGCCAGCCCCCGAGCACCCCACGCGATCGGCCCTGCTGCGCCAGGGGCTGCGCGACCAGGCGCGCGCGTGGCGGGCGATCCCCTCGATGTACCGCGAGACCAAGGCCCGCTTCCACGACGTGGAGGCCCGTCGAGCCGAGGAGCACCCGCCCGTGCCCCGCCCGATGGGCGACGCCCCGGGCACCGTGCTGAACCTGCCGGGCCCACCGAGGCGGGTCACGGCCCGGGCCCGCCTCCCGCTCGCCGACCTGCAGCAGGTGCGCCGGGCCGTCGGCTGCACCATGAACGACGTCGCCCTCGCCATGGTCGGCGGCGGCCTGCGGTCGTACCTGCTCGAGCGCGACCAGCTGCCGGAGGGGAGCCTGGTGGCCAACTGCCCGGTGTCGGGCGACCCGCCCGGCACGCCGCCGCGCCAGTGGGGCAACCGCTTCGCCAACTTCTTCTGCTTCCTCGGCACCGACGTGGCCGACACCCGAGAGCGGCTCGACGTCATCGCCGCGGGCACGGCCGAGGCCAAGGTCCTGCTCGAGACCCAGGGCCACTTCACCCTGACCGAGTGGCTCGAGCGCATCCCGCCCTTCGTGGGCCGGCGGGCGGCTCGCTGGATGATCGACCGCAACGCCGCCGACACCACCAAGGCCGACTACAACGTGCTGCTCTCCAACGTGCGCTTCACCGACGCCGACTTCGCGGTCGACGGCCACGACGTGGAGGCGATCCACCTCACCGGGCCGATCGGCGACGACGCCGGGCTCAACGTGACGGTGGTGGGCTACCGCGACGTGCTGCACCTCACGATCGACGCCAGCCCGGTGGCGATCGACGATCCGCGGGCGCTGGCCGACGCCTTCCGCCTCGCGCTGGAGGAGCTGGTGGCGTGCACCGCCTGAGCGGCGAGGACAGCGGCTTCCTCTCGATGGAGGGGCCCGAGCAGGCCATGAGCACGATCGCCGTCGCCATCCTCCGAGGGCCCGACGGCGGGCCGACCTCGCTCACCCGGGCGGACGTGCACGCCCACCTCGAGCGTCGACTCGACCAGCTGCCCTCGTTCCGCTGGCGGATCGTGCCGGTGCCGTTCGGGCTGCACCACCCGGTGGCGGTGCGCGACCCCGAGTTCGACCTCGACTTCCACCTGCGCGAGGCCACCCTCGACCCCGGCGAGGCCCTCGACGAGCGGTTCGCCCGCCTGGCCGAGCGGCCGCTCGACCGTCGCCACCCGCTCTGGCAGGTGACGCTGCTGCACGGGCTGCCCGACGGCGGCCAGGCCCTCGTGCTCAAGTACCACCACTGCCTGGCCGACGGCGTGGCCGCCCGCACCATCTTCGAGCGGGTGTTCGCCGACCACGACACGCCGCCGATCCCCGGCGAGGCCCTGCCGTGGTCCCCGGAGCCGATCCCCTCGGGCCCGCTGCTGGTGCTGCTCGCGGTCCTCGACCACCTGCGATCGCTGCTCGGTCTGATCGGCCTCGCCCGGCGCACGGCCGCCGGCGCCAAGGCGGCGAAGGTGCGCCGGGAGCGGGCCACCGTGGAGGTCCCCGCCTTCTCGGGCGCGGCCCCCAACACCGCGCTCAACCGAGCCTTCTCGCCCGGCCGCGCCTACGGCCGCGCCGCCCTGCCGCTGGCCGACGTGAAGCGGGCGAAGGACCTCGCCGGCACCACGCTCAACGACGTCGTGCTGGCCGTGGTGGCCGGCGCCGCCGAGCGCTACCTCACCTCACGTGGCGAGCACCCCGATCGACCGCTGCTGGCCAGCGTGCCCGTCTCCTACGAGGCGCCCGATGCGCCGCTGCGCCAGGCGGGCAACCGGTTCTGGAGCTTCACCACGTCGCTGCACACCGATGTGGCCGACCCGTGGGACCGGCTCCAGGCCATCAGCGCCACGGCCGGCGAGGCCAAGGCCCAGCTCGACCTGCTCGGCCCCGACCTGCTGCCCGCCTGGCTCGACCACGTCCCACCGCTCGTGTCGAAGCCGGGCGCCCGCGCCCTCGTCGAGCGCCTGCGCGCCCTCGGCCCCGACGACCTCGTCGACGCCAACGTGCTGATCTCCAACATCCGCGGCCCCGCCGAGCCGTGGCACCTGCTCGACGCCACCGTGGCCGACCTCTACATCGACGGTCCGCCCAGCAACGGCGTGGGTTGGAACGTGATGCTGTGGAGCTACGGCGACCGGGTGCTGATCGGCGTGCTCGCCTTCGCCGACGCGCTGGTGGATGCGCCGGCGCTGGGTGGCCACCTCGAGGCCGCCTTCGCCGAGCTGCTCGACGCCGTCGAGCGCCACGCGGTCACCCCCGCTCGCTGAGCTCGGCCCATGCCCCAGCGAGGCGGTCGACCGCCTTGCGCAGCTCGGCCTCCGAGCGGGCGAAGCTGAGCCGCAGGCGGTCGCGGTGGTGCTCGGGGCGGGCGGTGAGGCCGTCGGCGGGGGCGACCGAAACCCCGTGGCGCAGCGCCACCTCGGCGAAGCGGGCCGCCACCGGCGCCGGGAGCTGCACCCACAGCGAGAGCCCGCCGTCTGGCACCGAGCTCCGCCACGACGGCAGGTGCTCGGCGAGGAGCCCGTGGAGGAGCTCGGCGCGTCGGGCGAGGCCACGGTTCCGCCGCTCGACGAAGCGGCCGTGGTCGCGGTGGTCGAGGAGGTGGAGGGCCGCGAGCTGGCTGAAGGCGGAGGAGCCGAGGTCGTGGGTGGCCTTCACCCGGGCGAGGCGCCGGGCCACCGGCTCGGGCGCTCGCACGAAGCCGACCCGCAGGCCACCCCAGAAGCGCTTGCTGTACGAGCCCACCACGGCGACCGGGTGGTCAGGCACGCGCGCCGCGATCGGGCGGGGCGGCCGCACGCCCGACCAGTCGACGGCGAACAGCGCGTGGTCCTCGACGAGGGGCACCCGGTGGTCGACGACGAGCTGGGCGATGCGGTCGCGGCGGTGGTCGGAGAGCCGGCCACCGGTGGGGCTGTGCACCCCGGACTGCACGTAGACCAGCGCCGGACGGGCGGCGAGCGCGGCCTCGAGTTCGGCGAGGACCGGCCCGTGCCGGTCCACGGCGACGGCGATCGGACGGGCCCCGGCGCCGAGCACGGCCGACAGCACCCCCGGGTAGGTGGGGTCGTCGACGATGACCCGGTCACCCGGGCGCAGCCAGCAGCCGACCGCGATCGACAGCCCCTGCTGGGCGCCGGAGGTGATCACGATCTGCTCGGCCCGGCTGGGGAGCCCGATGGCGCCCAGGCGCTCGGCCACCCGGGAGCGCAGGGCGGGCAGGCCCCAGGGGTCGTCGGCGCCCGGTCCGAGGTCGCGGGTGGCGACGCGCAC
>JAGQSL010000316.1:4226-11550 GCA_020439525.1 Acidimicrobiales bacterium
CGCTCGACGAAGCGCCGCACCAGGCTCGACCCCTCGCGGCCCGGCGGCAGGGACCCGCCGGGTGGCCCGGTGACGAACGTGCCGCTGCCCGGCCGGCGCTCCACGAGCCCGTCGGTCACGAGCTGGTCGTAGGCGGCAACGGTGACGCCCCGGCTGACGGCGACGGCCCGGCCGAGGGCCCGCTCCGACGGCAGGCGGTCGCCGGTCGCCAGCTCGCCGCGCTCGACCGCCGACGCGAGGCCGCGGGCGAGGCGTCGATAGAGCGGCCCGGTGGACGCCGTCCAGTCGCCGAGCAGCTCGACGAGGCGCTCGGTGCCCGCCGTTCGTGCCACCCTCGCGGAAGTGGCTCTGTTCTCCATGGTCCACTTCTGCCACGGTCGGAGACCATGGTCAAGCCCACGCTCCTCGCTTACCCCCGGCCCCCCATCGGCCGAGGGCCCCAGCGCATCGGCTCCTCGGCGATCCGCGACCTGCTCGCCATCGCCCAGCGCGCCGAGGTGATCTCCCTCGCCGGCGGCCTGCCCGACCCCGACACCTTCCCCACCGACGCCATCGCCCGCGCCACCGCCGAGCTCCTCGCCGGCGACCCGGCGAGCGTGCTCCAGTACGGGCCCACCGACGGCTGCGACGCCCTGCGCGAGGTGGTGGCCGCGTCGGCAGGCGCCGACCCGGCCGGCGTGCTGGTCACGAGCGGGTCGCAGCAGGCCCTCGACCTCGTGGCCCGCACGGTGCTCGATCCCGGCGACGTCGCCGTCGTCGCCGACCCCGCCTACGTGGGCGCCCTCCAGGCCCTGCGCGGCAGCGGCGCCGAGCTGGCGCCGATCCCGTCCGACGAGCACGGCCTCCGGGTCGACCTCCTCGCCGACGCGCTCCACGCCGGGCTGCGCCCGAAGCTGGTCCACGTCGTCGCCACCTTCGACAACCCGACCGGCGCGACCCTCGACCCCCGCCGGCGGGTGGCCCTCGCCGAGCTGGCCGAGGAGTTCGGCTTCTGGATCGTCGACGACGACCCCTACGGCGCGATCCGCTGGCGGGGGACCGCCCCCACCCCCCTGCGGACGCTCACCGACCGCACCATCGCCCTGGGATCGACCTCCAAGGTGCTGTGCCCCGGCCTCCGGGTGGGCTGGGCGATCGCGCCGCCCGAGCTCGAGACCGCCCTCGCCATCGTCAAGCAATCGGCCGACCTGCACACGAGCGCGCTTTCGCAGCAGATCGCCGCCCGGCTGCTCGGCGACCGGCAGGCCATGGGCGAGCAGCTCGACCGCCTGCGCCGCACCTACCGGGCGCGCGCCGAGGCCCTCGGTCGAGCGCTCGAGCGGCACCTCCCCGGCACCCTCGCCTTCACCCCGCCCGCCGGCGGCATGTTCCTGTGGTGCCGCCTGGCCGACCACGTGCGCCCCGAGGCCACCACGACCGAGCTGCTGGGCGAGGCCCTCGACGCGGGGGTGGCCTTCGTGCCCGGCGCCGCCTTCGCGGCCGGGCCCGGCGGCCACGACCGCCACCTGCGGCTCTCGTTCGCGACCGGTGCCCCCGCCGAGCTCGACGAGGCCGCCCGCCGCCTCGCCACGGTGCTGCGCTGAGGAACGGCCGAAGGTCCCTTGGGGACGGGCCCCGACCGACGGCCACAATGGAGGGCGAGCCGCCCGCAACCGCAGAGGAGACGGACGTGGACCTCACCGTCGTGGCCATCCCGTACTACTTCGGCACCATGGGCGCCGAGTACGCCTACCTGCAGCGCAGCCGCGACGACGCCGCGCCGCGCGGCGGCGACTACGAGCGCAAGGACACGCTCGCCAGCCTCGCCATGGGCGTGGGCAGCCTGCTCGCCCCGCTCAGCATCAAGAAGCTCGCGGAGCCCGTGACGCCCGGCAAGGGGCGCTACGGCAAGGTCCTCGTCGCCGGCGCGCTCGGCGCCGCCGCCGTCGCCACCGTGGCCGACGTGCTGGCCCGGCGCGAGGAGGCGGACGGCCTGCCCGAGGCCGGAGCCGTGCCGGCGGCCGGCGAGCAGGCGCCGAACCGTCGCGCCAAGCGGAGCCTGGCCCGACGGGTCGCCTCCTCGGCGGCCGTCGGCGCCGTGACCGGCGGGGTGCTCGCCGCCAGCACCGCGTGGGCCTCCAAGACCGCGGCGGGGCGCCTGTTCGCCAAGCACGACCGCGACCTCGGCGACGGGCCCCTCGCCGTGCTGGGCGCCACGCTCGGCTGGGACTTCATCTACTACTGGAACCACCGGTTCATGCACGAGACCCGGTGGCTGTGGGCGATCCACGTCGTGCACCACTCGAGCGAGCACTACAACCTGTCCACCGCGCTGCGACAGCCGGTGCTCGACGTCGTCGGCATGTTCGTGCCCTACGGCGCCCTGTCGCTCCTCGGCTTCCGGCCCGAGACCATCGAGACCGCCCGGGGCATCAACCTGCTCTACCAGTACTGGATCCACACCGAGACCATCCCGAAGCTGGGCCCGGTGGAGGAGGTCTTCAACACCGCGTCGCACCACCGGGTGCACCACGGCTCGAACCGCCAGTACCTCGACCGCAACCACGGCAGCATCCTCATCGTGTGGGACCGCCTGTTCGGCACGTTCGAGCGCGAGGACGAGCCGGTGGTCTACGGGCTCACCAAGAACATCGACACGTACGACCCGCTGCGCATCGCCACCCACGAGCACGTCGACATCCTCCGCGACGTCGCCGCCTCGACCACCTGGCGCGACCGGCTGAGCTTCGTCTTCCGCGGACCGGGGTGGGCCTACGAGCGCCACCGCCAGGGCGCCGGCGCACCCCATCCGCTCGCCGAAGAGGCGGCCCCGGACGCGCCGACGGGCGCCGCCGTGGAGGCGACGCCCGTCGGGTGATCCCCCGGGGGGAGGGAGGATCGCTCGGGGGGCTCAGACGACCTCGAGCTCGGCCCACATGCCGTGGTGGTAGTGGGGGGTCCCGGCGTCGGCGGGGGGCGGCCCGTCGGCGGCGAGGAGCTCGTCGGGGTCGGCGCCCGTGGGGATCGAGCAGGCCACGAGGTAGCGGCCCGGCTCGGTGAGGGTGCCGTCGCCGACCGCCTCGATCTGGGGCTCGCCCGGCTTGGCGAGCAGCACCATGGCCGGTTCGGACTCGCCGAAGAGCCCCTCCAGCTCGGCCTGGGGCAGCGCCACCAGGTCGGCCACCGAGCGCTCCTCGTCGTCGGGCAGACGGAAGGCGACCAGCTCGTGCAGCTCGTCCTCGGCGTCGTTGACGAGGGTGAGCTTGGCGCCCGCCTCCACCCGCTCGGGGAGCTGGGTGAAGGCGTAGTCGACGGCGTGGACCTCCACCGTGCCGGCGACGGGCGCCGCCGTGGTGGTGGTCTCGGCCGGCGAGCCCGCCGAGCTGGAAGCATCGTCGGCATCGGAGCCGCAGGCGCCGAGGGCGAGCACGCCGACCAGGGCCAGCGCGCCGACCCGGCCGAGGCGCCGGGAGCGACGAGCGCGGCGCGGCGCGGGCCTCGGCGACGATCGGGGCGTGGGGTGCATGCCCTGGGCGAGGGTCATGGCGGTGATGGGGTGCACAGCAGGGTTCCTTCGTGAGGTGGGGTGGTTCGATGGGGTGGGCGGGTCAGCCCAGGGCGATGGCGAGCGGGAGCCCGAGCAGTCCGACGAGGATGCTGAGCACCAGGGCCACCGAGAGGACGCGCACCGGGAGCGGGGCGCTCGAGGCGAGGGCGCCGCTCACGCCGCCAGCTCCTCGGCGGCCGCCGGGGCGCCGGCGGCGAGCATGGCGACGATGGCGTCGAGGTCGGCCTGGCCGGGCGCCGGCGCCATGGGGAGGTAGGGCACCTCGGCCATCAGGTTGAGCGCCGAGTCGATCTGGGCGCCGCGCAGGGCAGGGCCGTGCCCGCTGGTGACGACCTCGGCGCCGAGGCCGCGGACGTCGTCGATCAGCCGCTGGAACCTGACCGGGTCGGTCCAGGCCAGCCACGGGCTGAGCATCTGCTGCTGGACCGTGAACGCCTCGCGCCAGAAGCCGTGGTCGAGCTCGGCGATGTCGTCGACCGGCTCGGGCATCGGGCACCCGAGGGCGTCGGACGCCCAGTAGGTGCGGGTCGCCGTGTCGAACAGGCCGCGGGTGGTGGGGCTGTCGAAGACGGGCGGGGTGACGGCCACGAGCTCGCGGTCGCCGGCGTCGATGCGCTCGCCGTGGTTGATCCAGCGCATGCGCGGCAGCGGGAGGCCGAAGCCGAAGTCGGCCCCCATCCGCTCCATCATGAAGGCGGTCATGACCAGGGTGGCGTTCGGGCAGGCCTCGAGGACCTGGGCCAGGTTGCCGGTGTGGTCCACGTCGTCGTGCGACAGGAAGATCCAGCGGACGTCGGCCGGGTCGACCAGGGAGAACGTGGTCTCCAGCCAGTCGGCGCGGGTGATGGCCGGGCCGCAGTCGATGAGCACGGGCTGCTCGCCCAGGATCACCGACGAGTTGATGTAGACGCTGGTGGGGCCGAGGCCCTCGCCGGCGACCTGGCGGACCACCCAGGTGTCGGGGGCGACCAGCTCGGGCTCGATCATGCGGATGGGGGACTCGTTCATGGTGGGCACCTCGTGGTTCGGGCCACGTCGGGTGGCCGTTCTCGTTGACGGTGCTGTTGTCCCCCACCCCGCATGGACGCGGCTTGGAGCGCGCGTGGACGCCGTTCCAAGCGTCGGGTCAGCTGGTCCGGCACACCCCCGAGGCCGAGGTCAGCGTGGTGCCCGCCGGGGTCGGCCCGGTGGGGACGGCGACCGGCCGCGGCGCCACGAGGACGTAGAGCAGCTCGCCCCGCCGGTCGCGCGCCTCGAAGCGGGCGGCGTGCGGGTTCGCGGCGGTGGTGCGGCAGTCGTCGGTCGCCACCCGCTCGGCGGTGATGGCGACCAAGTCGTCAGCTCCGGCGACGGGCGGCGGGGCCGGCTCGTCGCCCGGCGCGTCGGGGATCGGGGGCTCCTCCCGTCCCGCGACGACCGCCTCGGGGGCCTGGAAGCGCAGGTTGCCGAAGCCGGTGAAGGGCAGGAACGGGAGCCCCACCGACACCAGCGCCACCGGTCGCCCCGCCCGATCGAGGCGCCACCCCAGGTCGTAGGCGGCGACGGTCCGGCGGTCGGCGTACGCGGTCACCTGTTGGTCCTCGTCGTAGAAGCGGGTGGCGCTCACCAGCCCGACGCCGGCCACCACGACCACGCCGGCGACGAGGGCGGCGGCCGCGGGCAGGGGCGTGCGGTCGACGACCGCTCGGCCGAGGGCGACGAGCGCGGTGGCGCCCGCGAGCGCCCACAGACCGGTGACCGCCAGCCAGCGCTGCGACGCCATCGCGTCGGTCTGGGAGATCGGGAGGAGCAGCACCACGTAGGCGGTGAGCAGCAGCTCGGGGCGCACGCCCGGGCGACGGCGCACCGACCGCCACGCCCAGGTGGCGAGCCCGCCGAGCACGAGCAGCCCGAGCACCCATCCGAGGAACGGCCCGTCGACCCGGTAGAACGACGGCGGGCCCGCCGGGCGGAGTGGGAACGTGACGCCGCCCACCACGTCGCCGAGGCGGTCGGCGAGCGTCGGGTCGACCTCGCGGACCTGCTCGAAGCGGCCGCCGACGCGATCGGGGACGTCGATGAAGTGGCCGATCAGCGGCGCTGCCACGGCCACGGTGGCCAGCAGCGCCCAGCCGAGCAGGGCGGCCGCCGACCGCCAACCCACGTCGAGCCGCAGCCCGGCGACCGCCACGCACGCGACCAGCACGGCCACGAACACCGTGCCGCCCGTGTAGCCGTACGTCCCGACGCCGACGACCGCGCCGGCTGCCAGCGCGTCGCTCCGGCGCCCGAGGTCGACGGCGCGGTGCAGGGCGAGCAGGAGGCCGAGGCAGGTGGCGGCGTGGGTGATGTTGTTGAGGCCGTTGCGGCTGGCCCACAGGTGCAGCGGCAGCAGGGCGAGGAACCCGGCGCCGGCGAGCCCCTCGAGGGTCCCGAGGACCCGCACCCCGAGGCGCCACGCGAGCGCCACGCACGCCACGCCGACGAGGGCGCTGAGGGTGCGGTGGGCGGCGATCCCCTCGCCGAACGGGGCAGCCACCCAGCCCTGCCAGGCTCGGTACAGGTCGGGTGCCGAGAAGAAGCTGCTGGTCCAGGGGTTCGGGAGCTGGCCGGCGCGCGCCCGCTGGGCCTGGAGCAACAGCGTCCCCTCGTCGGCGTCGATCACCGTGGGGAAGCGGGCCAGGGCCACCAGGCGGGCCAGGGCGCCGACGCCCACGATCCAGCACCCGGCCACCACCGCGGGGCGGCGGAGCGATCGACGGGCTCGCTGCCACCACGGTTCGCCCGATCGCTCCCCTCGTCCCGCGGCGCCGAGCGCGACGAGCGCCGCCAGGCCCGCCAACCAGCTGCCGGTGACGTCCCAGGTCCCCTGCTCCGCCGGCCGCCCGTCGATGGCGACGATCCCGTACGCCGAGCACGCCACGGCCACGAGCAGGGCGGCGACCGAGGCGCGGGGTCGGGTCACCGCTCGACCCGGTACACGGTCCAGTCGCCCTGCCGGTGCACCACCTCGGCGTTGGCCTCCCACCACCCGCCATCCGCGAGCACCGGCTCGGCGCGCTCGAGCGGACCGATGACCACCAGGTCCACGCCCCGGCGCGCCACCGCCTCGCGCGCGGCGTCGCCCCCGCGCAGCACGGCCAGCGCGTCCTGCTCGCGCTGGTACCAGTCGGGCACGCCGAGGTCGAAGGTCCATCCGGGGAACCCCGACAGCATGCGCCGGCCCGACAGGGCGATGACCGGCTCGGTGTTGCTCGGCGCCGCCACCACCACGTCGTCGGCATCGGTGCGGTCGCGGATCCACTCGGCCACCTCCACCCCGTCGGCCGTGGCCCACGGGATGCGGGCGCTGCGTTGGGTGGCCCGGGCCAGGTCGAGCGCACCGGTCCCGCAGAGCAGCACCACCGACAGCCCGACCGCGGCCATCCCGATCGGGCGGTGACCGGCGATGCCCGACCGCCACAGCCGGGCGAGCACGGCCCCCACGAGGAACGCCCCCAGCAGCTGCCAGAAGGCGAAGTACTTGGTGTTGTTCCACTCCCAGGGGTGGAAGGCCACGAGGTTGGGCACGAGCCACAGCAGCCACACCGGGGCGAACCAGCGCAGCACCGAGCGGGGGACGGTGCCTCGCCACAGGTGCGCCACCAGCAGCAGGACGAGGAACGGCCCGAGGTTGCGCGCCCAGAACACCAGCCAGCCGTCCAGGCCCGGCCCGGCCATCCACCCCGGCAGCCAGCGCACCGCCGAGTCCGGCGGCTGCAGCCAGCGGGCCACGGGCAGCCCGAGGACCAGGGCCGG
>JAGQSL010000026.1:0-5589 GCA_020439525.1 Acidimicrobiales bacterium
CGCGCTTGCAACTGTTGTCGCGCGCGCTCGCGAAGGTTGGGGGTTGTGCGCCACCCTGCGCGGTTCTACGGTCGCGACTCACCGAAAGGGGGCTTTCTGGTGAGTGCACAACGTTCTGGGGATGAGTGGCAGCTGCGGGCGGCTTGCAGGGGACCGCAGGCGAGCGTCTTCTTCCCTCCGGGCACCTTCGAGCGCAAGGACGAGAAGCTGGCTCGCGAGGCTCGTGCGAAGGAGATCTGCCGCACCTGCCCGTCGAAGCAGCCCTGCCTCGACTACGCGATCTCCATCCGCGAGCCGCACGGCATCTGGGGCGGGCTCAACGAGGCCGAGCGCAAGGCGATGCTCATCCAGGCGGTCTGACCGCCTGATCCGGTCGATCCGGCCGGTCCCGGGGTGTCAGGGGGATCCCGGGGCCGGCGGGTCTCCGTCTAGCTCGGCGCGGATCGCGTCGAGCCTCGCCCGGGCCTCCTCGCCCCGGCGTTCCAGCTCGAGCCTCGCCGCCGCCACCTCGGCGTCGGTGCCCGACGACGGCGGGCGCGGCCCTTCCAGCGTGGCCGGCGGATCGTCTCGGTCCTCGGGTGCGCCGCCTCGTGCCGCGTCCTCGGCCGTGCGCTCGATCCGCGCTCGGGCCTCGTCGAAGGTGGGCACCTCGTCGTCGGCGCCGAGCCAGGGGCGATCGGCCAGCTCGACCTCGCGCTCGGCTTCGCGGCGATCCAGCTCGGCGTTGCCCGAGCGCACGGCATCGTTCAGCTTCGCCTGCGCGTACCGGAACCAGCGCCCCAGGTCGAGTGCCACGCCCCCAGTCTTCCAGCCGTGGGCGGCCGGTGCCGCTACTGCTCGTCGCGGTCGCGACGCACCGGTGCCCTGCGGTTGCGGATGCTGGTGCGCTTCATGGCGTCGATGACGTGGTCCACCGAGGCTTCGGGGACCTCGACGAGCGAGAAGCGGTCGAAGATGCGGATGGCGCCGATCTCGTCGCCGCGCAGGCCGGTCTCGCCGGCGATGGCGCCGACCAGGTCCTGCGGTCGCACGCGCTCGTTGCGCCCGACGCCGAAGTAGAGCCGGGCCACGTCGCCCTTGGGGCCTCGCGGACCACGATCGCCCTTCCGGAAGGGCTGGTCGCCCTTGCCGTGCTTGGACGCGTGCTTGCCCTTGGGGCCCTTGCCGCCGCGATCGTCGTCCCACGGGCGGTCCTTGCCCTTGCCCTTCTTGTCCGGTCGCGAGGCGAGGTCGGGGATCTCCTCGTCGTCGTCGGTGGCCCCGCTCGCCTCGTGGACGAGCTTCACCGCCGCGAGCGCCACATCGACCACGTCGAACTCGTCGGCCAGGGCGTCGACCACGGCTCGGAAGCGGTCGAGGTCGCCTCCGCCCTCGAGCGCCTCGCGCACCTGGTCGAGCGTGAGCTCCATCTGGCGGGCGCGGAGGTCCGACACCGTCGGGATCTTCTCGATGGCGATGGTCTGGCGGGTGAGGCGCTCGATGTTCGACAGGAGCCGGCGCTGGCGGGGCTCGGCCAAGGTGATGGCCACCCCCTCACGCCCGGCGCGGCCCACCCGGCCGATGCGGTGGACGTAGCTCTCCGGCGCGCTCGGCACGTCGAAGTTCACGACGTGGGTGAGGTGGTCGACGTCGAGGCCGCGCGCCGCCACGTCGGTGGCCACCAGCAGGTCGGCGGTCTGCGAGCGGAGGCGCCCCATCACGCGGTCGCGCTGCTCCTGGTCCATGCCGCCGTGGAGGGCCTCGGCTCGGTAGCCGCGGCCGTTGAGCGTCTCGGTGAGCTCGTCGACCTCGCCGCGGGTCTTGCAGAAGACGATGGCGGCGCCGGGCGACTCCACGTCGAGGATGCGGCCGAGGGCGGCGGCCTTGTGGTTTCGGGCCACGAAGTAGGCCGCCTGGCGGACCCGGGGGGCCTCTCCCTCGGCGGGCTCCTCGCGCCGGATCTCGATGCGGACCGGGTCGGTCAGGTGCTTCTTGGCGATCGACGCGATGCGCGGGGGCATGGTGGCCGAGAAGAGGACCGTCTGGCGCTCCGAGGGGAGCGCTTCGAGGATGGTGTCGATCTCCTCGGCGAAGCCCATGTCGAGCATCTCGTCGGCCTCGTCGAGCACCACCAGCTCGATGCCATCGACCGGTAGGGTGCCGCGCTGGAGGTGGTCGACCACGCGCCCGGGGGTGCCGACGAGGACGTGCACGCCCCGCTTGAGCACCTTGAGCTGGTGGACGATCGGCTGGCCGCCGTAGACGGGGAGCACCTCGGCACCGAGGTTGCGCCCGTAGCGGTAGACGGCCTCGGACACCTGCACCGCCAGCTCGCGGGTGGGCACGAGCACGAGCGCCACCGGGTCGGCTGCCGGGCCGGCGAGGCGCTCGAGGATCGGGAGGGCGAACGCGGCGGTCTTGCCGGTGCCGGTGGCCGCCTGGCCCAGCAGGTCGTGGCCGGCCACGAGGGGCGGGATGGCCTCGCGCTGGATCGGCGTCGGCTCCTCGTAGCCGAGCGCGTCGAGGGCGCGGAGCGACTCCGGACGGAGGCCGAGGTCGGCGAAGGTGGGATCGGCCGTGGGCGCCGGGTCGGGCGCGGGCACGTCGAAGGGGGGATCTTGCGGTTCGGTCACGTCTGGCTCCACGTGGTGAGCCGGGCGGCGCGTCGGGCCCGAGGTGCGGGCGGCGCCGGATGACTCGATCGGATGCGGTCCGACAGCCTAGGGGGCCGAGGTGCGCTCGCCCCAGCCCTGCCTGCGAGGCTGGCGCTCGATGCCTGCCCGCCGACCGCCCGCCGACGCCGGGGCCGCCCACCAGGCCCGCCTCGCGGCGCGCGGGGAGCGCAAGGCCCTCGGTGCCTACTACACGCCCCCCGCGCTGGTGGCGGGGGTGGTCGACCTCGCGCTCGGCCCCGTGCTCGACCGAGCCGCTCGCGAGGGGCCCGAGGCGATCCTCGCCCTGCGCGTCGTCGACCCCGCCTGTGGCGACGGCCGGTTCCTGGTGGAGGCGGGCGAGCGGCTGCTCGGCGCGCTGGCGACGCTCGGCCTCGTCGGCGACGAGGCGCGCCGGGCCGTGGCCGGGCGCTGCCTGCACGGGGTCGACGTGGATCCCACGGCGGTGCGCCTCGCCCGCCGGGCGCTGCGCGACCTCGGAGGTGACGCTCGTGGCGTCGCTCGGCGCGTCGTGGAGGGCGACGCGCTCCACGACGCCGCCGGGCTGCAGCCGGGGACCTTCGACGTGGTCGTGGGCAACCCGCCCTTCCTCAGCCAGCTCGGGGCGTCGACCGCCCGGACGCCGGAGCGGGCGGCCGCCCTGCGCACCCGGTTCGGTGCGGCGGTCGCCACCTACACCGATCCCGCCGCCGCCTTCCTGCTCGCCGGCCTCGAGCTCGCCCGTCCCGAGGGCGGCACGGTGGCGCTCGTCGAGCCGATCTCGGTGCTCACCGCGCGCGACGCCGGTGGGGTGCGGGGCGCGGCGGTGGAGCAGGCGCAGCTGCGCGACCTGTGGGTGGTGGGCGATGGCGGCTTCGACGCGGCCGTCGAGGTGTGCGTCCCCGTGCTCGTCCGGCCCGCCGCGACCGACGCCAACCGATCGACCCGCCTCCACCGGGGGGCGGGCCGCTCCGCGGAGGGGGAGGCGCCGCACCCGTCCGGCGCGGCGTCGTGGTCGGCGCTGCTCGCCGGGCTCGCCGGCACGCCGCGCCGGCGCCTGCGCACCGCGGGGGTGCTCGGCGACGTCGCCACCGCCACCGCCGACTTCCGCGACCAGTACTACGGCCTGGCCCCCCACGTCGTCGACCGCGAGGTGGCCGACGACGCGACCCACCCGCCGCTGGTGACCGTCGGGCTGGTCGACCCGGCCCGGTGCTGGTGGGGCGAGCGGTCCACGCGCTTCCACAAGGTCCGGTACGACCATCCCCGCGTCGAGCTCGCCGCCCTGCCCGCCGCGCTGCGGACGTGGTCCGCCGCCCGGCTCGTGCCCAAGGTGCTGCTGGCGACCCAGACGCGAGTGCCCGAAGCGGTGGTCGACCCCGCCGGGCACCTGCTCCCCTCGGTGCCGCTGATCTCGGTCGTGCCTCACGACCCCGACGACCTCTGGCGGATCGCCGTCGTGCTCACCTGCCCGGCGGTGGCCTTGGCGGCCGTCGAGCGCCACCTCGGCTCGGGGCGCAACGCCCGTGCCCTGCGGCTGCGCGCGGCCGAGGTGCTCGAGCTCCCGCTCCCGGCCGACCGCGCCGCGTGGGACGAGGCCGCCCGGCGGCTTCGATCGGGTGGGGCGCTCAACGAGGTCGGGCGGGCGGGCGACGCCGCCTACGGCCTCGTCGACGACGAGGAGGTGCTGGCGTGGTGGGTCGATCGCCTGCCCGCCCGCTGATCAGCGCAGCGCCTCCATCGGGATCGGGTCCGGCTTCGTCAGGATCTCGTCGACGAGGCCGTAGGCCACGGCATCGGGGCCGCGGAGGATGAAGTCGCGATCGATGTCGGCCGCGATGCGCTCGAGCGGCTGGCCGGTGTCGGCGGCGAGCGCCTCGGTCATCCGCTCGCGCATCAGCACCATCTCCTTCACCGCCAGCTCCATGTCCTTGGTCTGGCCCTGGGCCCCGCCGTGGGGTTGGTGGATGAGCACGCGGCTGTTCGGCAGGGCGAAGCGCTTGCCCTTGGTGCCGCCGGCGAGGATCACCGCAGCAGCCGACGCCGCCTGGCCGATGCAGTAGGTGGCGACGTCGCAGCGCAGCAGCTGCATGGTGTCGTAGATGGCGAACAGGGCGGTCATGTCGCCGCCGGGCGAGTTGATGTAGAGCCGGATGTCCTTGCCCGGGTCCTCAGCCTCGAGGTGGAGGAGCTGGGCGATGATCAGGTTGGCGACCGTGTCGTCGAGCACGGTGCCGAAGAAGACCAGTCGCTGGTTGAGCAGGCGCGACCAGATGTCGAACGCTCGCTCGCCTCGGGCGGTCTGCTCGACGACGGTGGGGACCAGCAGGCTCATCTCGTTCGCTCCTCGCAACGTGCAACTGAACGATTGCGAATGTACGAAGCGGCGAGCAGGTTCGCAACTTGTTGGTTGCAGGTGCCGATGCAGCCCGGCAGGATGCTCACCATGGATCCGCTCGCCGTCACCCGCTCGATCTCGCTGCCCACCTCGGCCGACCAGGCCTGGCGGTCGGTGGTCGACGGGGCCTGGCTGGGCGAGCGCGTCGATCTCGATCTGGTCGTCGGCGCCGCCGGGACGATCGAGGACGCCGGCGTTCGCCGCCGAGCGTTGGTGGCCGAGATGGTCGAGGGCGCGTCGCTTCGGCTGCTGTGGTGGGACGAGGCCGATCCGGCGGTGGTGTCGACCGTCGAGGTCCACGTGACCGGCGACGACGATGCCGCCACGGTCACGGTCACCGAGCGGGTGCTCGGCGGCGCCGTCGCCCTCGCGACCCAGGCCACGGTCGCGGACCTGGGTGGCGCCGAGTCCACCTGGGACCGTCGCCTGCGCGCCCTCGTCGGCGAGATCGCCCTCGCCCCGGCCACCGCCTGAGCGTTGGCCGCCCCTCCCGCCCGGGCGAGCTCCGTCCTCGACGCGCTCGGCGACGCCACCCGTCGCGAGCTGCTCGCCGCCGTCGGC
>JAGQSL010000026.1:5648-10954 GCA_020439525.1 Acidimicrobiales bacterium
CAGGCCATCGTCAAGCACCTCCAGGTCCTCGCCGCCGCCGGGCTCGTGGGTGCGGAGAAGGTGGGGCGCGAGCAGCGCTACCGGTTGGAGCCGGCACCGCTCGCCGACGCGTCGGCCTGGCTCACGTCGGTCGGTGCCGCCTGGGATCGCCGCCTCGCCCGCCTCGCCGAAGGCACCGCCCGCCCCACCCCGTAGCGCCCCTCCCGGGCACCGCCCCGCCGCGCCCCTCCCGGGCACCGCCCCGCCGCGCCCCTCCCGGGCACCGCCCCGCAGCGCCTACGCCCGAGGCGCCCGACCGCTGCGGGGTGCGATCGTTCTGTGCGTGGTTCGTGCGTTGGTGGCGCGGGTTCGGGGTGGAGAACGCCGACCGCTGCCGGTGCGATCGTTCTGTGCGTGGTTCGTGCGCTGGTGGCGCGGGTTCGGGGTGGAGAACGCCGAACCCGGTCCGACTCGGCGACGAGGGCGGGCTCGCCGGTGGCGAGGTGGGGGACGCTCGGACCACCTGCGTCGGTAGCCTGCACGCATGGCCTGGCTGTTCCTGCTGCTGATCGTGGCGCCGCTGGTCGAGCTGTACGTGATCATCCAGGTGGCGCAGGTCATCGGCGGGTGGGAGACCATCGCCCTGCTGATCATCGAGAGCGCCATCGGGGCCTGGCTGCTCAAGCGCCAGGGCCTCTCCACGCTCGGCAAGATCTCCCAAGCGGTCGACCAGGGCCGCGTGCCCAGCAAGGAGCTCGTCGACGGCCTGCTCCTGCTCGTGGCCGGCGCCCTGATGCTCGCCCCGGGCTTCCTCGGCGACGTGATCGGCTACCTGCTGCTGCTCCCGCCCACGAGGGCGCCGATCCGCGCCCTGCTGGTGAAGCGCTTCGCCGCCGGCCGCTACGGCAGCTTCTTCGCGGCGTCGGGGCCCGGCGGCACCCGCTTCGTCGGCACCTTCCGGGCCGGCCGGGGTGCCACGTTCGACACGACCGGACGGGCCACGCCCGGCGCCGGCGGCGAGCTCGAACCGTGACCGCGCCCGGCGAGGTGGAGCTGCGCGACGCCGCCACCGTCCTCATCCTGCGCGACGGCGACGAGGGCCTCGAGGTCTTCATGCTGAAGCGCAACCTCAACTCGGACTTCGTGGGTGGCGCCTACGTGTTCCCCGGCGGCGCCGTCGACCCCCACGACCGCCACGTCGACCTCGAGCCCGTCTGCGAGGGCCGCACCGAGGGCGACGCGTCGCGCCGGCTCGGCATCGAGCGCGGCGGCCTCGCGTTCTGGGTGGCCGCCATCCGAGAGTCGTTCGAGGAGGCGGGCGTGCTGCTGGCCTACGACCTCGACGGCTACGTCGACCTCGACGCCGACCACTCGGCCGAGCGCTGGCGGCACCACCGCCAGCAGGTCGACACCGCCCAGCTCACCATGGTCGACCTGTGCCGCCTGGAGGGGCTGCGCCTCGCGTGCGACTCCATGCACTACTTCGGCCACTGGATCACCCCCGAGGGCGCACCTCGCCGCTACGACACCCGCTTCTTCCTCGCCGCCGCCCCGCCGAACCAGACGCCGTTGCACGACGATCGCGAGGTGATCGCCAACGAGTGGCTGCGCCCCGCCGATGGTCTGGCGCGCTGCGAGCGCGGGGAGCTGACGATGATGCCGCCCACGATCTCGAGCCTCCGGGCCATCGAGCGCTTCGCCACGGCGGCCGAGGCGCTCGATGCCGCACGCGAGATCGTCGACGTGCCCACCATCTTGCCGCGGGTGATCGCCTACGACGGCGGGGTGCGGATCGTGCTGCCGGGCGACCCCGACTACGACGGCCCCTCGGGCGTCGACGGGGCCGCGGAGCACCACGGCGATTGGATGCGCCTCGTCGACCACAGCCGGGTCACCGGGTTCGGCCAGGAGGCCGGCGCGTGACCGACGTCGTCGAGCCGGCCCGTCCCGACCTGGTCCCCGACGTCCCGGTCGCCCTCGACAAGCTCGTGCGGCGGGTGCTGTGCAACAACCCCGGGATGATGAGCGGGCCGGGCACCAACACGTACCTCGTCGGGATCGACGAGGTCGCGGTGATCGACCCGGGGCCCGAGGACGAGGGCCACACCGACGCGATCGTCGGCGCGGCGGGCGCCGACGCCATCCGCTGGATCCTCTGCACCCACACCCACCCCGACCACTCGCCGGGGGTGCCGGCCCTCCAGGAGCGCACCGGGGCCGAGGTGCTCGCCTTCGACGACCGAGATGGGCTCGTGTGCGACCGCCACCTGGCCGACGGCGACACCGTCGAGGCCACCGAGTTCACGCTGCGAGCCGTCCACACCCCCGGCCACGCCAGCAACCACCTCTGCTACCTGCTCGAGCGCGAGCGGATGCTCTTCACCGGCGACCACGTCATGGACGGCAGCACGGTGGTCATCTCACCGCCCGACGGCGACATGGCCGCCTACCTCGAGTCGATCCGCCGGCTCCAGGCGTGGCGACCGGCGCTGCGCAGCATCGCCCCGGCACACGGGCACCTGATCGACGACCCGGCGGCCAAGCTCGACGAGTACCTGACCCACCGCCTCGCCCGGGAGGCCCAGGTGCTGGCCGAGCTGGAGGCGTCGATGCCCGAGGGTGCCGGCACCGAGCTGCTGGTGGAGAAGATCTACACCGACGTGCACGAGCTGCTGCACCCCGTGGCCCGCCGCAGCGTGTGGGCCCACCTGCGCAAGCTCGGTGACGAGGGCCTCGCGGCCACCATCGACCGCGACGACCCCGACGCCACCTGGTTCACGCCCGACCGCTGAGCGTCGCGGCGGTCAACCGACCTGGACCGGTGCGCTCGGCCGGGCGTCGAGGCCCTCGACGGCGATGGTCGCCCGGTAGCGACCGGGTGGGAGCTCGCCGCCGGCCGGTCGGGCGAGCTCGGCGCGCACCTCGAGCCGGATCGCCTTGGACCCGCCGGGCTCGAGGGTGAGGCCCCCGTCGCACGGCCCGTCGGTGGCCCAGACCCCGTCGGGCTCGTCGAGCGCCCGCAGCTGGGCGGCGGTCGCCTCGTCGGCGCCGAGCAGGGCGACCGTCGCCCGGTCGAGCGCACAGGTCGGGTCGGCGATGGCCTCGGCGGTCGGGTTGTGCACCGTGAGCACGACGCCGAGGTCCTCGTGCGCGGCGACCCGTGGCTCGGCGGTCACCGTCAGCTCCAGTCCCTCGAGCGAGCCCTCGGACCCGGTGGGTGGCGGCGTGCCGTCGGCCGACCCGTCGATCAGCTCCTGGAGCGTGTCGGCCGCGGTGAGGGCGCGGTCGCGGTTCTGGGCGCCGGCGACGAAGCTGCGCCACCGCTCGGCCGACGCCGGACGCAGCGCCGCCATCAGCGCGAGGGTCTCCTCCTCGGTCGGTCGGGTGGTGCCGTCCTCGTCGATCTGGTGGCCACCGGGGGCCCGCACCGTGGCGCCCGGCCATCGGCCGAGGAGGTCGAGCGGCATCGGGATCGGCCCTTCGATGTCCGGGCCGAGCGACCGGTAGCGCAGGGTCGGGAGCGGCTGGCGCCCGGCGAGCAGGTCGGTCGGGCGGTAGGACGCCGAGAGCGCGATCGCCGCCCGGGGCGCCTGCAGCGAGTATCCGAGGAGATCGCCGGACGGGGCACGCAGCTGCACGTCCACGATCACGTCGGGGCCCACGGCATCGGGCTCGTCCCACCGCTCGGCCTCCTGCAGGCCGGGCACGGGTGCTACGGCGAAGGTCGGGTCGGCGTGGAGGAGGCGCGCCACGCCGGCGGCGAGGGCGGGATCGACGCCGATGGCGAACACGGCGGCTTGCTGATCGCCGTCGGTCCAGCGCACGTCCCAGTAGGTCGAGCCGGCGGGTGCGTTCATCTCGGCCTCGATGCCATCGACGACCTCGAAGGTGGACACGTGATCGTCGGGAGCGCTGGTGGCCGGCTCGACGCCGGGGGCGACGGCTTCGGACGAGGCGACGATCCAGCGTTCGCCAGCGGCGTCGCGCCAGACCACCTCGCGGCAGGGGCAGGTATCGTCGGACCGGGTGCTCTCCACCCGCAGCAGCGTCCAGCCGTCGGGGAGCCCTTCGGGCACGTACCAGCCGGTCGCGGCAGCGGGCGGCGACGAGGTGGCCACGCGTCGCTGGTCCGGTCCGCGGTGGACCAGCAGCGCGGCCGCCACGGCGCCGGCCACGAGGATCGCCGCGGCCACGAGGACCGGGCGGAGCCGATGACGGGGGGTGGTCGTGAGGCCGGCGACCTCGATGCCGCCGGCCTCGACCCGCCCGCGGATCTCGTCCCACGCGTCGGGGTCGGCCTCGTAGCGGTCGGCCACGGCGGCGAGGGTGCGGCGGACCCGGTCGGGGGTGAGGTCAGCGCTCATCGGCGAGGGCCTTTCGGAGGGCGGCGAGGCCGCGTCGGATGCGGGTGCGGATCGTCGGGTGCGGCACCGACAGCAGGTGGGCGATCTCGCTCGTCTCGAGGTCGGCCCAGTAGCGCAGCACGATCGCCTCGCGCTGGGCGATGGGGAGCGCCTGGAGCGCCACCCACGCGGTGCCGAGCTCGTCGGGGAGCGGCGGCTCGGCGGCGTGGACGGGCCTCGGCGCGGGCTGGGCGCGGACGGTGGCCGCTCGGCGGCCGTGGTCGCGGCACAGGTTGACGACGACCGTGCGCAGGTACGCCTCGGGACGGTCGAGGCCGGCGAGCCTCGGCGCGATGCGGACGAACGCATCTTGGGCGAGGTCCTCGGCGGCGCGGGGGTCGCCGACGAGCAGCAGGGCGAGTCGGACCGACGACGGATACGCGCTCCGGTAGAGCGCTTCGAGCTCGTCGGTCGCCGACGACATGGGATCAGGTCCTGGTGCGGGGTCGGTTCCCGCCACGGCGTGCATGCTCTCTACGACGGCTGGCGGTGCTCCGATGATTCACCACCGTCGCGGCCGGCTGCAGATGCGCTCGGTCGTACGGAGGGGTAGCGTCTTGACCGCGCGGTCAAGGGGCCTCGAGGCCGTGCGCGCACCTCCCACCCGCACCACCACCAAGGGGAAGACGGCACATGGCCGACTACCAGCTCTTCATCGACGGCGAGTACGTCGACGCCGCCTCCGGCGAGACCTTCACCACCTACGACCCGGCCACCGGGCAGGCCATCGGCGAGATCGCCAAGGCCGGCCGCGAGGACTCGGTCCGCGCCATCGAGGCCGCCCGCAAGGCCTTCGACGAGGGCCCGTGGCCCAAGATGTCCGGCCCCGAGCGCGGCGCCAAGCTGAACGAGATCGCGGATGCCATCGAGGCCAAGGCCGAGAAGTTCTCCGAGATGGAGGCCCGCGACGGCGGCGGCACCATC
>JAGQSL010000317.1:0-275 GCA_020439525.1 Acidimicrobiales bacterium
CATGGCCTCCCAGCGGTCGCGGTACAGGGCGACCAGGTCGTCGGGCCAGCGCGCCTCGGGTTCGGCGGCGTCGGGGAGCGGTGCGGTGCCCATCGCTTCAGTGACGCGCTCGCCGCTCGATCCGTTGCACCGTCCGATGATCGCCGATCGGATCCCGAGCGCCGCGGCCCGACGGTTTGTAGCGTGGCCGCGTCCGAGGGGACGACGAACAGGGGAGCGCGATGGCGCACGAGCTGGTGATCCGGGGCGGCACGGTGGTCGACGGGACCGGGGCC
>JAGQSL010000317.1:373-8923 GCA_020439525.1 Acidimicrobiales bacterium
GCCGACGGCGCGCTCGTGACGCCGGGGTGGGTCGACATCCACTCGCACTACGACGGCCAGGCCACCTGGGACGACGACCTCGCCCCGAGCTCCTGGCACGGCGTCACGACGCTGGTGATGGGCAACTGCGGCGTCGGCTTCGCACCCGCCGCACCCGACCGTCACGACTGGCTGATCGGCCTGATGGAGGGGGTGGAGGACATCCCCGGCACCGCCCTCGCCGAGGGCATCACGTGGGAGTGGGAGACGTTCCCCGAGTACCTCGACGCCCTCGAGCGCAAGCGCTGGACCACCGACCTCGGCACCCAGATCGCCCACGGGGCCGTGCGGGCCTACGTGATGGGCGAGCGCGGGGCGCGCAACGAGCCGGCCACGCCCGACGACATCGAGGCCATGGCCGCGATCGTGAAGGAGGCGATCGAGGCCGGCGCGCTCGGCTTCTCCACCAGCCGCACCATCGCCCACCGGGCGATCGACGGCGAGCCGGTGCCGGGCACCTTCGCCGCCGAGGACGAGCTGTTCGGCATCGGCCGGGTGCTGGGCGAGCTGGGCACCGGCGTGTTCGAGCTGGCGCCCGCCGGCGTCGCCGGGGAGGACCTGGCGGCGCCCGCCACCGAGGTGGCGTGGATGCGCAAGCTGGCCGAGGCGATCGGCCGGCCCGTCACCTTCGCCATGCTCCAGGTCGACAGCGCGCCCGACCTGTGGCGCGAGCTGCTCGACGAGTCCGCGGCCGCGGTGGCCACCGGCGCCCGCCTCGTGCCCCAGGTGGCCGGCCGCCCCACCGGCATGCTCTCGGGCTTCGACGCCACCTACTCGTTCTTCGACCAGATCCCCGTGTACCAGGCGCTCGCCGGGAAGACCGCGGCCGAGAAGGCGGCGTGGTTCGGCACTGCCGAGGGGCGGGCCGCCCTGCTCGGATGGGAGCCCGAACCCGAGACCGCCAAGGTCCTCCAGCACGCCGCCGAGCGGACCTTCCTGCTCGGCGACCCGCCGGACTACGAGCCCGGCCCCGAGGCGTCGATTGCTGCGGTGGCCGCCGCCAACGGCCGGTCCATCCTCGAGGTGGCGCTCGACGCCATGCTCGCCAACGACGGCCAAGGCCTGCTCTACCTGCCGATCCTCAACTACAGCGACGGACACTCGGAGCCGACGCGCGAGATGATCCTGCACCCGGCGGCGGTGCTGGGCCTCGCCGACGGCGGCGCCCACGTGGCCACCATCTGCGACGCCTCCATGCCCACGTGGATGCTCACCCACTGGGTGCGCGACCGGACCCGGGGCGAGCGCCTGCCCCTCGAGCTCGTGGTCGAGCGCCAGACGCGGGGCACCGCCGAGCTCTACGGCCTCGGCGATCGCGGCGTGCTCGCTCCCGGCTACCTGGCCGACGTGAACGTGATCGACTTCGACAACCTCCGCCTCCACGGCCCCGAGGTCCGCCACGACCTGCCCGCAGGTGGGCGGCGCATCGTGCAGCGCGCCGACGGCTACCTCGCCACGGTGAAGTCCGGTGCGGTGACCTTCCGCGACGGCCAGGCCACGGGCGAGCACCCTGGCGTACTGCTCCGCGGCGCCCGCTGAGGCGCGCAGATCTGGGTTCCTCGCACCCAGATCCCCCCACGTTTGCGGTGAGCACGGCCGCCTGCGCTGCGGCGACGTGACGGACGGCGGCGACGCCGCAGCCCGTCATGGATGCGAGGCATCCGACTCATGGTCATGGGATGGATGCGCATCAGGTGGCGTACCAGCGAGGCTGGGTCGACGGTATGTGGGACGCAGCCGAGGGCCTTCGACCCGCGCCGGTCACAACGAGCGAAGCCGACCACGGCCCGGCGTACGCTGCGGGGTCCGTCGCCGCGTACGAGCTCTATGCCCCTCAGCTGGTCGGCCCGGTGCCGGCTCGTCGGTGGTTCGCCCGTGTCTGTGCCCGATGGGGGTGTTCGTCGCTCCGGCCTCGCTGAGCAGGCCCTTCCACGCTTCCAGCGCCAGGCATCGAGACGATGCCGTACCGTCCGACCCCGGGGATCGACGGACCCCGCCCCGGCCGTCAACGATGCTCGTCGCTGCGCCACGGGTGGCCGTCGAGACCTGAGCGTGCGAGGACCCGGACCGGTCGCCGTCGTCCCCTACGCTCGCCCGCCATGGGGAACCCACGTCACCGCTCGGTCCGCCGCGGCGCGCTCGTCGCGCTCGCGCTGCTCCTGCCGCTCGCCGCGTGCAGCTCCGACGGAGGCAGCGACGCCTCGTCGCCCGAGCCCACCGCCGACGCCACGACGACCTCGGCGGCGCCGGCTGCGCCGCTCGCGATCCTCGTGAGCAACGACGACGGCTACGACGCCGAGGGCATCGACGCCCTGGTGGAGGGTCTGGCGACCCTCGACGACGTCGAGATCACCGTGGTTGCCCCCGCCACCCAGCAGAGCGGCACCGGCGGCAGCGAGACCGAGGGCGACCTCTCGGGCGAGGACGTGGAGCTCCGCAGCGGCCACCCGGCCACCGCGGTCGAGGGCTTCCCGGCCGATTCGGTGCGGTACGCGTTCGAGACCATGGGCGTCGAGCCCGACCTGGTCGTCACCGGCATCAACGAGGGCCAGAACCTCGGGCCGATCGTCGACGCCTCGGGCACCGTGGGCGCCGCCCGCAAGGCCGTGTCGTTCGGCGTGCCCGCCCTCGCCACCAGCCAGGGCTTCGGTGACGAGCTCGACTACGACGTGGCCGTCCCGCTCATCCTCGACTGGGTCACCGAGCACCGAGAGGCGCTCGCCGCCGGTGACGCGCCCGTCGAGGTCACCAACCTGAACGTCCCGAGCTGCGACGAGGGCGAGCTGCGGGGCCTGCTCGAGGTGGAGACCGACGTGGATGGCGATGGCCCCGCCGCGCTCGGCGCCGCCGACTGCACCTCCACCGTCGCCGAGTCGGCGCTCGAGGGCGACATCGACGCCTTCCTCGCCGGCTTCGCTACCATCGACGTGGTGGCCGCCACGCCTGGGGGCTGACCGTGGCGACCCGGCGGGCGGGGCTCACCGAGGACGACGTGGCGGCGCTGGCGACGGCGCTCCCCGGCGTCGAGGAGGGCACGAAGTGGAACCGACGGACCTGGCTGGTGGCCGGCGCCGGCTTCTGCGCCATCCGTCCCTTCAGCAAGGCGGACGTGAAGCGCTTCGGCGACGCGCGGGTCCCCGGGGGCACGATCGCCTCGCTGGCGACCGACGACCTCGCCGAGAAGGAGGCCGTGCTCGCGGCCGGTCACGCCGGGGTCTTCACGATCCCGCACTTCGACGGCCACCCTGCCGTGCTGGTCGAGCTCGACGTCGTGGACCGCTCGGTGTTCGGCGAACTGCTCGAGGACGCCTGGCTGGCCAAGGCGCCCCGAGCGCTCGCGGCGACCTACCTGACGCGCGAGGAGCGCCGGTAGCCGCTCAGTAGTGCCAGGGGTAGGGCGACCAGTCGGGCTCGCGCTTCTCGAGGAACGAGTCGCGGCCCTCGGCGGCCTCGTCGGTGCCGTAGGCGAGGCGGGTGGCCTCGCCGGCGAACACCTGCTGGCCCACGAGCCCGTCGTCGATCAGGTTGAAGGCGAACTTCAGCATGCGCTGCGCGGTGGGCGACTTGCCCAGGATCTTCCGAGCCCACTCGAGCCCCTCGGCCTCGAGCTCGGCGTGGTCGACGACCCGGTTCACCATCCCCATCCGGTGCGCGTCCTCGGCCGAGTAGACGTCGCCCAGGAAGAAGATCTCTCGGGCGAACTTCTGGCCGACCTGCCGGGCCAGGTAGGCCGAGCCGAAGCCGCCGTCGAAGCTGGCGACATCGGCATCGGTCTGCTTGAAGCGGGCGTGCTCGCGGCTGGCGAGCGTGAGGTCGCACACCACGTGGAGCGAATGGCCACCGCCCGCCGCCCACCCGTTGACGAGGGCGATGACCACCTTCGGCATCGTGCGGATCAGCCGTTGCACCTCGAGGATGTGGAGGCGACCCGAGCGCGCGGGGTCGATGGAGTCGGCCGTGTCGCCCTCGGCGTAGCGGTAGCCGTCGCGGCCACGGATGCGCTGGTCCCCGCCCGAGCAGAACGCCCAGCCGCCGTCCTTGGGGGCCGGGCCGTTGCCGGTGAGCAGCACGCAGCCCACGTCCGAGCTCTGCCGGGCGTGGTCGAGCACCCGGTAGAGCTCGTCGACCGTGCCGGGCCGAAAGGCGTTGCGCACCTCGGGCCGGTCGAAGGCCACCCGCACGCACCCCACGTCGACCGCCCGGTGGTAGGTGATGTCGGCGAGGTCCTCGAAGCCGGGGACCGGACGCCACGCCGCGGGGTCGAAGGTCTCAGAGACGGTGTCGCTGCTCACCGGGCGAGGGTACCGCCGACCCGCCCGGGGCCTGGACCCCGGCAGGTTCGGGCGATGGTGCCCGCCCGGCGAACGAGATCGCCCGAACCTCGAGCGGTCGGCGGTCGGCGGTCGAGCGCTCGGCGGGCTCAGGCCTGGGCGAGGCGGTAGGCGGTGCGGATCATGGGGAACTGGCCGGGGAGCCGGAGCCAGGCGCCGATGGCGTAGGGGCTCGTGGGCGGTCCGGCCTTGAGCGCCATGTCGATGTTGGCCGGGTAGACCCCGACGATCGTGGCGAGGGCGAGCCAGCCCCCGAGGCGGCGCCGCTCGGGATCGCCCGACAGCAGCAGGGCCCCCGCGGTGGTCTCGGCCGCCGCCGCGAGGAGGTTCCAGAACCGCGGCGCGCCGAGGGCCTTCGGGATGATCTTCAGGAACGGCTTGGGCACCAGCACGTGGGCGATGCCCATGAACAGGAGCATCGCCCCCATCCGCTTCCGGCTGGCCTCGAGCGGGTCGACGGTGGCGTCCTCGATCGCGGCGGTCATGGGCGCAGGCTAGGGGGCGGTGCTGCGCGGCGCCCGGAGCGGGCAGGAGGTGGGCGTGGCGCGCACCGTGTGGGTCTTCGGCGATCAGCTCAACCGCCAGATCGGCGCGCTCGCCGATGCCGTGCCAGGGGAGGACCGGGTGCTCCTCGTCGAGAGCGAGCAGCTGATCGCTCGACCGCGCCACCGCCAGCGCACCCACCTGGTGCTGACGGCGATGCGGCGGTTCGCGGCCGAGCTGGCCGACGAGGGCTTCGACGTCGACCTCCGCCGAGCGCCCTCGTTGCGAGCGGGCCTGGACGCACACCGCGCAGCTGCGGCACCCGACGAGGTCGTCGCCACCGAACCCCTCTCACGGCGAGCGCGCGCCCTCGTGGCGGACAGCGAGGTGCGATCGGTCCGGTCGAACCAGTTCCTGTGCCACGAGGACGAGTTCGCCGCCTGGGCCGACGAGCGGACGGGCAAGCGCCTGCGGATGGAGGACTTCTACCGCTGGCAGCGGACCCGGCTCGGCTACCTCGTCGACGGCGATCAGCCGGTGGGCGGCCGGTGGAACTACGACGCCGAGAACCGGGAGCCCCCGCCGAGGGAGGCCGCGCCCTGGCCGACGCCGCTCCGCTGGGACCTCGACGACGTCGACCGTGCCGTCCTGGCCGAGCTGGACGGCCTCGGCTTCGGCGCCGACCCCGAGGGATGGTGGCCCACGAGTCGCGCCCAGGCCCTCGAGCGGCTCGAGCACGTGGTGGCCGAGGTGCTGCCGATCTTCGGTCCGCACGAGGACGCGATCGTCGAGCGCTCGTGGCACCTGGCCCACACCCTGCTCACGCCGGCGCTCAACCTCGGCCTGCTACTGCCGGGCGAGGTGGCCGATGCCGCCGAGGAGGCCTTCCGTGCCGGAGACCTGCCCGTCGCGTCGGCGGAGGGCTTCGTGCGACAGGTGATCGGCTGGCGCGAGTACGTGTGGGGCCTCTACTGGTGGTTCGGCCCCGACTACCGGGAGCGAAACGTGCTCGACGCGCACGAGCCGCTCCCGCCGGCGTTCACCGACCCCGATCGCACCGCCATGCGCTGCGTCGCCCACGCGGCCGCGGGACTGCGCGACCGGGCGTGGACCCACCACATCCAGCGCCTCATGGTCTTCGCCAACCTGGCGACGCTGGCCGGCGTCGGCCCCGAGGCGATGGTCGACTGGATGACCGACTCGTTCGTCGACGGCGCCGAGTGGGTGATGCTCCCCAACGTGGTCGGCATGGGGCTGCACGCCGACGGCGGGCAGATGGCCACCAAGCCCTACGTGTCGGGGGGCCGGTACCTGCACAAGATGTCGGACCACTGCGCGGCGTGCTGGTACCGGCCCACCGAGCGGGTGGGGGAGCAGGCGTGCCCCTACACGACGCTCTACTGGGACTTCCTCGCCCGTCATCGCGAGCGGTTCGGCCGCAACCCGCGGATGGCGCAGGCGGTGCGCGGCCTGGACCGGCTGGGAGACCTCGCCCTGGTGCGCGAGCGCGCCGTGGAGGTGCGGCGGCGGTTGGCGGCGGGCGACCTGTAGGCGCGCGAGGATGCGGCGCGCCGGCCGCACGAGGCGCGCCGCACCGAACAGGAGGGGCCCGTGGACATCGCCGACCTCGTCGCGATCCGGGAGATCGAGCAGCTCAAGTACCGCTACGTGCGCGCGCTCGACCACAAGGACTGGGAGCTGTTCCGCTCGTGCTTCGCCGACGATGCCACCGCCACCTACGGCGATCGGCTCGAGTTCGCGAGTCCCGACGACATCGTCGCCTACATGCGGGAGAACCTCGGCCCCGCGATGATCACCCTCCACCAGGTGCACCACCCCGAGATCGAGCTCGCCGGCGACGAGGCCCTCGGCACGTGGAGCCTCCAGGACCGGGTGATCATGACCGACTTCCGGCTGCTCCTCGACGGCTACTCGTGCTACCGCGACCGCTACGCCCGCGGCGCCGACGGTGCCTGGCGGATCGCCCACACCGGCTACGAGCGGATCTACGAGCACCTCGTGTCGATGGACGACGTGCCCAGCTTCAACCTGCTGGCCAACAAGTTCGCGACGGGATGACGCCGAGGCGCGAGATGGCTGTGGCAACCTTTGCCCCCATGCGCTCCACCCCCTCCTCCCGTCCCCGCGCGCTCGGGCTCGTCGCCGGGCTCCTCGTGGCCGCGGTCCTGCTCGTCGGCTGCGGTGGCGGTTCCGACGACGACGCCTCCTCGAAGGGCGACGGCGCCAAGACCACCACGACCGCCACGAAGGCCAGCACCGACGGGGTCGACGGCGACCTGCTGACCGAGATGACGTCGTCGCTGGCCACGGCGGGCTTCGACGACGACCAGCAGGCGTGCATCGAGAAGGTGACGAGGCAGGCCATGGCGGCGAGCATGGACACCGAGGCGCTCGACGCCGCGTACCAGGACCAGTGCTCGGTCACCGCCGCGCAGGTCACGGCCGCGTCGTACTACGCCGCCCTGCTCGATCGCGGCGTCGACGAGGAGGCCGCCACCTGTGCCCGCAAGATCTTCGAGAGCCTGAGCGCCGACAAGATCGACGCCTTCACCAAGGACCCGACCAAGGGCGAGTCGGTCGTCAGCGGCTGCGGCATCGATCCGAAGCTGCTCGACGAGGGCTGACGCACCGCTCAGGCCGCTCCCCACAGGTGGTGGAGGGCGTAGGAGCGCCACGGACGCCACGCACCGGCGGCGGCGGAGGCGCCCGCGGGTGAGGGGTCGAGTCCCACCGCCGCCAAGCCGCGTTGGACGCCCAGGTCGGTCGGGAGGAAGACGTCGGGGTCGCCGAGGGCCCGCATGGCGACGTACGACGCGGTCCAGGGGCCGATGCCGCGGATCTCGAGCAGCAGACGCTCCACCTCCGCTCGATCGGCGCCCGGATCGAGCGGGAGGCGACCGGACGCGACGGCGGCGGCGGCGGCGACCAGCGCTGCGGCCCGTGCTCGGGGCATCGGGAGCGAGGCGAGGTCGGCACCGGCGATCGCGTCCGCGGTCGGGAAGGCGTGCGACAGCAGCCCCGGTGCGCCGAGGGTCAGCGGCGGGGGCAGCGGCGCTCCCAGCTGGTGGGCGAGGTGCCCCGCGACGGTGCGCGCCCCCGCCACCGACACCTGCTGGCCCACGATGGCGCGCACCAGCAGCTCCAGCCCGTCGGTCGCGCCGGGGGAGCGGCGCCCGGGGACCGAGGCCACGAGCGGGGCCAGGGCCGGATCGAGGGCGAGGGCCTCGTCGATGGCCACCGGATCGGCGTCGAGGTCGAGCACCCGTCGGCAGCGGGCCACGGCGGGGCCGAGGTCTCGCAGGTCGGTGAGGTGCAGCTCCGCGGCCACGTGGTCGGAGCGGGCCCGCAGCGCGACCAGGGCTGGACCCCGTGGGAGGTCGAGGACCCGCCGGTAGGTGCCGTCGAGGTCGAACGACTCCACCCCGCGCACCGCGCGCTCGCCGAGGAACGACAGGAGGGGCACCCCGGCGAAGGGGGTGCGCGCCGCGAGGCGCAGGGCGAGGGGCGCCGGGGCGGGCGAGGGCGTGGGCGCGGCCGGGGCCGGGGACGGACCGCCCCGGCCCCGGGAGGTGCTGGCCCGGTCGCGCCGCAGCGTCGAGGGGTTGGCGCCGAAGACCTCGCGGATCGTGTCGTTGAACTGGCGGATGCTGGCGAAGCCGGCGGCGAAGGCGATCTC
>JAGQSL010000318.1:0-1594 GCA_020439525.1 Acidimicrobiales bacterium
ACCTCGCGGATGAGCGCGAAGAAGGTCACGAACGCGACCGATGTGCACAGCACGGCCAGGCCGCCGAGGGCGGTGGCGCTGCGGGCCGTGACCCCGCCGTCCTCGACCAGCAGCGCGGCGGGCAGGTAGGCGGCGCCGACCGCGCCCAGGGCGACGACGGCGATGCCGAGGCCGGGCACGCCGCCGAGCTTGCGGTAGGTGATGAACGGGGCGATGGCGTAGCAGACCGCGACGAGGAGGACCTCGAGCACGTTGCGCAGGTGGACCTCGCCGTCGCCCGACGCCGCGCCGACCACGAGGGCGACGCCGGCGAGGCCGACCACCATGCCGACGATGCGCACCCGGCTGAGGGCGTGGCGGTCGCCCAGCACGAAGGCGGTGACCGCACCGAAGATCGGCACGGTGGCGACGAGGAGCCCGGTGATGCCCGACGGGAGCGACTGCTCGGCGTGGCCGAGCAGCAGGAACGGCCCGGCCATCTCGATCGCCGCGAAGGCGAGGACCCACGGCAGGTGCTGCCGGGCGAGCGCCGGCCCCAGGGCGCGCTGGTGGAGGGCGACGGGGAGCAGCAGCAGCGCGGCGATCGACGTGCGCCCGGCCACCACCGACACCGGCGAGAGCGACTCGACGGCGATGGAGATGAGGAGGTACGGCGTGCCCCAGATCACCGACTGGACGGCGAAGAGCGTCCACCCCCGCTGGGTCATGGGCTGCGACGACGTGGGCAGCGGGGCCACGGCGGCGGCGGTCGGCTCGGGCATCGGCGCCATCATGCCGGGTCGACCCGGTGGCGCCTGGCGGATTCCTGACGCCGCGGCCGCGGCAGGGGTTGCCACGGAACCGGGCCCGGGCGCATACTGGCCCGGATGCACCCGACCGCCCTCCTCCTCCTTCTGTAGGCACGTGCCCGCCGCATCAGCGGCACGTGCCCTCGCCCCTGCGCCGCAAGGCCGGGGGCATTCTGCTTTTTCAGCCCAGTTCACGAAAGACTTGGACCCATGCCTCCGCAGCCTGCGACCCCGAAGACGATGCCGTTCGACAAGTACCAGCCGTACGTGCCGCTCGACCTTCGCGACCGCACGTGGCCCGACAACCGGCTGACGAAGGCGCCCCGCTGGTGCGCCGTGGACCTGCGCGACGGCAACCAGGCCCTGATCGACCCGATGGACCCGGGTCGCAAGCTGAAGATGTTCCAGACCCTCGTGGCCATGGGGTACAAGGAGATCGAGGTCGGCTTCCCCTCCGCGAGCCAGACCGACTTCGACTTCGTGCGCCAGCTCATCGAGGACGACCTGGTGCCCACCGACGTGACGATCCAGGTGCTCACGCAGTGCCGCGAGGACCTGATCCGGCGCACCTACGACTCGATCCGCGGCGCCCACTCGGCGATCGTCCACTTCTACAACTCGACCTCCACGCTGCAGCGCAAGGTCGTGTTCGGGCTCGACAAGGACGGCATCACCGAGATCGCCGTCAACGCCGCCAAGCTGTGCCGCAAGCTCGAGGAGGAGCACCCCGAGACGCTCATCCGCTACGAGTACTCGCCCGAGAGCTACACGGGCACCGAGGTCGAGTACGCGGTCGAGATCTGCGA
>JAGQSL010000318.1:1649-1784 GCA_020439525.1 Acidimicrobiales bacterium
GAGATGTACACGCCGAACCTGTACGCCGACACGATCGAGTGGTTCCTGCGCACCGTCCGCAACCGCGAATCGATCGTGCTGAGCCTGCACCCCCACAACGACCGGGGCTGCGCCGTGGCCGCCGCCGAGCTGGGC
>JAGQSL010000319.1:0-416 GCA_020439525.1 Acidimicrobiales bacterium
TGGTGGGGGTGGGGGGTGCCGGGGTGGTCACGTTGACCACCGGCCCGCAGGCCTCGCTCACCTCGTCGTCGGCGCAGACCTGGATCGTGTAGGCCGTGGACGGCCGGGCCGCGATGCCGGTGTAGCTCCGGTCCGAAGCCGACGCGAACACCGACACGGCATCGGACGCCGCCGTGGTGACGTTGTCCACGATGATCCGGTAGTAGGTGGGCTCATCGCCGCCGGCCCCCGCGTCCCACTGGACGGAGATGGTCGTGGGCGAGGTCGCCGACGCGGAGGTGCTGGTGGGCGACGGGACGGCGGCGGACGCCGGGCCGGCCGGGAGCACCGCTGCCGCGGTGCCGGTGGCCAGGAGCGCGCCGACGAGGATCCGACGCGTGCGGAGACGCGATCGGGAGGGGGCAGGGATGGTCATG
>JAGQSL010000319.1:436-4010 GCA_020439525.1 Acidimicrobiales bacterium
TGTCGACGCCGCTCTATACGAGTGGTCATCGAAGGTAGCGAGACGAAGGGTCTCTGTCAAACGTCGGGCGGCCCGACCTCCTGACGCACCGCGTCGGTGTCGGCACCCAGGGCCCGGCCCGCCCAGCGGAGGCGCCCGGGCGTCGCCGAGAGCCGGGCGACCAGGCCCTGCATCGGGGTGCCGTCCAGGTCGACGACCGTCCCCCGAGCCGCGACGTGCGGGTCGGCGGCGAGCTCGGCCATGTCGTACACCGGCGCCGCGGCGGCGTGGGCCTCCTCGAAGGCGCGCAGCACCTCGGCGAGCGGGCGGGCCGCGCACCACGCGCCGAGCACCCGGTCGACCTCGTCTCGGTGGGCGATGCGCCCGGCGAAGCCGGCGAGGCGGGGGTCGTCGCCGAGCCCGATCAGCTCCATGACCCGCACCGCCACCGACTCGGCCGAGGTGGAGATGGCCACCCACCGGTCGTCAGCGCACCGGTAGGTCCCCCGCGGCACCGAGTACGGGATGCCCGAGCCGAGGCGGGGCTGGAGCTCGCCCCGCAGCTCCCACAGCGAGAGCAGCGGGCCCATCAGCTGGACCAGCGACTCGAGGAGGTTCACGTCGACCACCTGGCCCACCCCCGAGTGCAGGGCGACCATGGTGGCGAAGGCGGCGCTGAGCGCGGTGACCTCGTCGGTGAGGGCGATCGGCGGCAGCAGCGGTCCGCCGTCAGGCTCGCCGTTGATCGCCGCGAACCCCGACATCGCCTCGGCGAGGGTGGCGAAGCCGGGCCGGTGGGCGTAGGGACCGTCCTGGCCGAACCCGGTGACGCGAGTGACCACCAGCGTCGGGTGGGCCGCGATCAGCTCGGCCGGGTCGAGCCCGAGGCGCTCGAGGGTCCCCGGCCGGAAGTTCTCCACCACGACGTCGGCGGTGGCGATCAGCCGGCGCACGAGCGCCAGGTCGTCGGGGTCCTTCAGGTCGGCGACCACCGACCGCTTGTTGCGGCCCTCGAGCTTCCACCACAGCGACACGTCGTCGTCGGGGTGGGTCCAGCCCATGGCGCGCGTGGTGTCGCCGGTGCCCGGGCGCTCGACCTTGATCACGTCGGCGCCGAAGTCGCCCAGGTAGCGAGCGCACCCTGGCCCCGCCACCACGGTGGCCAGATCGACGACGCGCAGGTCGTGGAGCGGGCCGTCGGCGGGGCCGGGCGCCGCCATCAGTCGAGGACGTTGGTGAGCGGCAGCGAGCCGGGGCGGCCCGTGAGCAGGCGGAGGAGCGACGCCAGGTCGTCTTGCGGCGCCAGGTCGAGCAGCACGTCGAGCGCCACCCTCGCTGCCGTGGGCGGCGGCGAGGACGGGATGCCGATCGCCGCCGAGAGGTCGAGCCCGTGCACCACCAGCTCCACGACCCGGGTGGCGAGGTACTGGTCGAGCGCCATCTCGCCGACGAAGAGGTGGAGGTCGGCCCAGGGCTCGAGGCGCTCGATCACGGCCTCGGCCTCGGCCCAGAGGCGATCGTTCGCCTCGACCCAATCGGCCTCGGTGGTGGCCTCGCGCCTCGCCCGCTCGGCGATGTGGAGGTGCGGCGTCTGCTCGGCGAGCACGATGCGCAGGTACTCCGCGGCCGTGGCGATCCGCGTCGGGTCCTTCGCCTCGCCGTCGGCGTACTCGACCACCGTGCGGAACGCTCGCGCCCCGTGGGCCACGAGCTGGCGCACGGTCCAGTCGCCGAGGCCGTGGCGATCCCACTGGTGGTCGTCGATGCCACCCACGAGCGACCGCCACCAGTGGGCGGCGTCGCGGTAGGCGGTGGTGACCTCGTCGGCGTGGAAGGTTCGGTCGGCCATGGGCACCTCAGGTGGGGATGGCGAAGCAGCGGTCGGCGAGCGACCCCAGCGCGTAGTCGCGGTAGAGCCCGTGGTACATGTGCCGGGTCGCCTCCGTCCAGACGAGCGCCGCCGGATCATCGATCCGGTGGACGATCTGGAGGATCGCTCCCTCGTGGACCCGGTACTCGGCCCACATCCCCGGGTAGTCCTTCACGCACGCCACCTCGACCCACGGCACGTCGCCGGTGGGACCGAAGCGGCGCACCCGGTTGCGGTGGGTGTGGCCCGCGAAGCACCCGCGGATGGCTGGGCGGCGAGCCACCACCTCGAGGAGGCGAGCCGACGCCTCGAGGTCGATGCCGAAGGTGCGGTCGGCCTTCTCGTGCGAGTCCGGATCACCCAGGTGGTGGTGGCCGAACACCAGCAGCGGTCGATCGGCCCGCGACGCCAGCTCATCGAGCTGCTCGAGCTGCTCGTCGCTCACGGTCCCGTGCACGCCGCCGTCGATCGAGGTGTCGAGCACCACGAGCACGACACCGGGCAGCTCGACCTCCTGGAACGGCTCGGAGGCGAACCGGTTGCGGTGGTAGCTCTCGTGGTTGCCGCGCACCACGACCATGCGGTCGCCGAACGCCGGCTCGTAGGCGGCGAGGAACGCGGCGACCTCGGCGTCGGTCCCGTTGGAGGTGAGGTCGCCCTTCACCACGAGCGCCGCGGGATCGAGCGCACCGATCTCGCGGATGGCGGCCCGGTTCATCACCTCGGGGAACGGCTCGGCCCCGTCGGGCACCTCGAACGACGGCCCCACGTCGGAGCCATCGATGAGGCCGCACACCTCCTCGCCGAAGTGCACGTCGTTCACCGTGGCGAAGGTGCACAGCAGCTCGCCCGGCTCGGGGAGCGTGCGGAAGGCGAAGCCCTCGAGCTCGTGGTCGGCGTCGGGGGCCAGCCCGTCGTAGCGCCGGGCCACCCCCGCCTCGAACACGACGGCGGTGCGCGTGGCGACCGTGGTCAGCTCGGCCGGCGACGGGGGGAAGGCCGTGGGATCCGGGTACATGGCGCTCCGGACCCTATCGGCGACCCGCCGCTACCAGGGGCGGATGCGGCGCTGCGGGATCGGCTTCGACCACCAGCGGCCCGACCAGCGCCAGCGGGGCACCTCGACGGGTCCCTCCGGCGCCCCGCCCGAGGGCGTGGCGGCCACGACGGCGGCGACGATGGCCGCCGCCTCCTCGTCGGTGGGCTTGGGGCTGATCCTCACAGCGGCACGTTCCCGTGCTTGCGCGGCGGCAGCTCTTCCTTCTTCGAGTCGAGCATCTGCAGGCCGTCGATGAGCAGCCGACGGGTCTCGGTGGGGTCGATGACGTCGTCGACGTACCCCCGCTCGGCGGCCACGTACGGGTTGAGCCACTTCTCCGAGTACTGATCGATCAGCTCGGCCTTCTTGGCGTCCTTGTCGTCGGCCTCGGCGATCTCCTTGCGGTTCAGGATCTCGACGGCGCCGGTGGCGCCCATCACCGCCAGTTCGGCGGACGGCCATGCGTAGGCCAGGTCGGCGCCGATGCTCTTGGAGTCCATCACCACGTAGGCGCCGCCGTAGGCCTTGCGGGTGATGATCTGGATGCGCGGCACGGTGGCCTCGCAGTAGGCGTAGAGCAGCTTGGCGCCGTGGCGGATGATGCCGTCGTGCTCCTGGCCGACGCCGGGGAGGAACCCGGGCACGTCGACGAAGGTCACGAGCGGGATGTTGAAGGCGTCGCAGGT
>JAGQSL010000320.1:0-21178 GCA_020439525.1 Acidimicrobiales bacterium
CTCCCACGGCAGCGCGGCGTACTGGTCGAACTCGAGGCGGAACAGGGCGTAGGAGGTGACCACGAGGCGGTGACCGGCGATCTCCTCGGCGAGGGTGGTGCCGCGGCGGGCCTGGGTCTCGTGGATGGTGCGCACCGGCAGGCCGGGGGCGAAGCGCTGCGCCTCGCGCGCCCAGTTCTCGACGACGCTGGTGGGGGCGACGACGAGGAAGCGGGCGTCGGGCGCCCGCTCGTGGACGTGCAGGCACAGGGCGAGGGTCTGGACCGTCTTGCCGAGACCCATGTCGTCGGCGAGGATCCCGCCGAGGCCGTTGGCGTGCAGGAAGGCCAGCCACTCGAAGCCCTCCTGCTGGTAGGGGCGGAGGCTGGCGTGCAGCCCGTCGGGTGCGGTGACGGGCTCGGGGGCTTGGAGGTCTCGCAGCTGGGCGACGCTGCGCTCCCACCGCTCGGACTGCTCGGCCACCACGCCGAGCTCCACCAGCTCGTCCCACCAGCCGGCCTGGAAGCGGTTGACCCGGGCGGCGGCGTCGCCATCGGGCTCGGCCAGGCCGTTCGCCTCGTCGAGCAGCTCGCGGAGCTTGGCGAACTCGGGGCGGTCGAGGCGCAGGTAGGTGCCCGACGGGAGGATCAGGAACGGGTCGCCCCGGTGGAGGGCGGCGAAGAGGGGGACGAACTCCACGTCTTCGCCGTCGACGGTGACGGTGACGTCGAGGTCGAACCAGTCGTTGCCGTCGCGGCTCGGCGCCGCATCGCGAACCGCGACCGAGATGACCGGGTCCTCGGTGGGGGCGCGCAGGGGCGGCAGGTCGCTGCGGACCTCGACGGCCACCTGGCCCTGCGCCTCGAGCCAGGGGACCACCTCGGTGAGCAGGGTGATGGCGGCTTCGCCCGTGACGTGGAGGTCGACGGGCAGGCCGGCGTCGTCGGCGATCGCCGGGAGCAGGTCGACCGGGAGGCGCAGGTCGTCGAGGGCGGCGTCTTCGGCGTCGAGGTCACGCGAGGCCACGGGGCGGGCGAAGAGCGGGTGGTCGGCGGTGCGCTCGCCGCGCCGGTAGCGGACGGCCCAGTAGATGGATGCGGCGGTGGGTCCGGTGCGCGCTACGAGCAGCGTGAGGCGCTCGAACTCGGGGCCTTCGATGGAGACGGTGCCGTCGGCCGAACCGACCTCGGCGTGCTGGGCGAGGGCGGGGACGTAGGAGTCGATGAGGTCGTCGACGTCGCCCGCCGGCACGCTGAGCGGCGGACCGCCGAGGAGGCGGGCCACCGTGCGGTGGATCGGCGCGTCGAACTCGACGAGGCGCAGCAGGCCGGGGGTGGCGGCCCACAGGCCGGACGGCGGTGTGCCGAGCAGCTGCACCTCGTCGCCGAGCGAGGTCACCGGTGCGCCGCCGACGCGCAGCTCGGCGGCCAGCGACACGCTCCCGTGGGCGCCGGCCGCCAGGTCGAGGTGCACCCGGGCCGGCTGGTGCTCGAGGCGGACCTGGAGCGCGGCCGGGTCGCCCAGGAGCACGGCGCCGGCATCGACCGCCTGGCGGAGGTGGCTCCAGAAGTTGGGACCGAAGCGATCGAGCGTGGGGTCGGGCCCCGTGCTGTAGGGACCGATGCGGGCCGATGCGGCGAGCGCCTGCAGGGCGCCTCGCTGGACGGGATCGGCCTGGGCGAGCGGCGCGTAGGGCGGGAGGTAGGTGGACACGAGGTCTCGCCAGGTGGCGTCGGTCTTCACCCAGCGGCCGCTCTTGCCGAGGCGCATGGGGCGCACGCTCACCACCGCTGGCTGCTGGCCGGGGAAGCGTGAGGGGATGCGGCGGACGTTGAACTGGAGGGCGAGCTGGGTGGCGACCTCGATGGGCTCGTCGGTGGCGGCCAGGCCGTCGAGCTCCTTGCGCCAGTCGGCCGCCGGCGGCGCGACCGTGGCGAACGGGTCTCGCGGGCCGGCCGGGCCGCGGCGGTCGTCGAGGTGGGCCACCTGGGCGCCCCTGCGGGCGACGATGAGGGTGGCGACGCAGTGCTTGCACTGGCCGCCCAGCGGGCAGCTGCACTCGTCGTCGAGGTAGATGCCGCCGCCCGCGTCGTGCCACCGGATGCGGACGAGGTAGGTGGCGCGACCCGAGCCCCGGCACACGGCGCGGATCTTGCCTGGCTTGGATTCGATGATCTTCACCCGATCCTCGAGCGCGTACCCCGCGCCGCGATCGATGGCGCCGTCGTCGTACAGCTCCTCGAGGACGTCTTCGCTCAATTCGTGGATGGGCGGTGCGGGCACGGTGGGCCTCGTCGGGAGCGGCAGGGGAGGCCAAGGTACCGAGGGGGACCGACAGCGAGGTCACGAAGCGACCGATCCGTCTCGCTTGCCTACGCTCCGGCCACCACGGGCGGACGCAGGAGGGGCGTGCGGTGGGGAGGCTGGTACCCGACGACCTCGACGTCTCGGGCATGGACGACGAGGCGGAGCGGCGAGTGGTGAGCGCCTGCGTCTCGGGACTCTCCGACGGGTGGTTCGTGCTGCCGAACGTGGTGCTGAAGGGGAGGCGTCGAGACTTCGAGCTCGACGTGGTGCTCGTGCACCGCGAGTTCGGCGTGATCGACCTCGAGGTGAAGGGGCATCGGCCCGAGATCCGCCAGGGGACGTGGTGGGCGAACGGCGCGGCGATGGGCACCCAGCCGCTGAAGCAGGCGCACGAGAACGCCTACGAGCTGCGAGACCGCCTGCGGACCCTCCCGGGCCTGAACTGGCTGCGGGTGCCCTACGGCGTGGCGCTGCCGAACGCGGGTGCGGTGGCCGGTCGGCTCGGGCCCGATGCGAAGCCCGAGCAGGTGCTCTGCTCGCCTGCGTTCGAGGACTGGGCCGACGCGGTCGAGCGCCTCGCCATCACCGTGACCTCCACCGTGCAGCTGGATGACGACGACGTCGAGGCGATCGTCCGTTACCTGCGGCCCGATGTGGACTTCGAGCTGGCCGCCGATGCCCAGGCGGCGTTCGCTCGTCGGCGCCTCGACGAGCTCTGCGCCACCCAGGTGAAGGCGCTCGAGACGCTCGACCGCAACCCTCGGGTGGTGGTGCTCGGCGCCGCCGGCACCGGCAAGACCCGCCTCGCCGAGGGGTGGGTTCGGCGAGCGCTTTCCGACGAACGGCGGGTGCTGTTCACCTGCTACAACGAGCCGCTCGCCGGCGCGGTGGCGGGCCGGCTGCCCGACTTCGACGAGCTCACGGTGGGGTCGTTCCTGCGGCTGGCGCTCGAGCTGCCCGGCATGGAGCCGCTGCCGGTGCCCGCCGACGCCGACCACGACTGGTGGACCTACGTGGTGCCGGCCCACCTGGCTCGTTGCTGGCCGCAGGTGACCGCCGAGTTCGACACGATCGTGGTGGACGAGGCGCAGGACTTCTCGCCCGAGTGGATCGCCATGCTCGAGCGGCTACTGCCCGACGACGGGTCGGGTCGATTGCTCGTGGTGGGGGATCCGGCGCAGGAGCTGTACGTGCGAGGGTGGTCGGTGCCCTCGGCGGCCGACGGCTGGGCGGTGTGCGAGCTGGTGACCAACTGCCGCAACGCCCAGCAGATCGCCCGGATGCTGCGTCGGCGGTTGGGCGGGGCGCCGGCGCCGGCGGTGGCGCCCGAGGTGGTGGGGGTGCGGTTCCAGCCGGTGGCCGTCGGCGACGTGGGCGCCGTGGTGGCGGCGGCGCGGGAGGAGCTCCGGTGGCTGCTCGAGGACGAGGGCCGTTCGCCGTCGTCGATCGCCGTGCTCACGTTCCGGGGCGCCCTGCGAGACCTGCTGCACGAGGAGCTCGGCCTGGCCCGCTGGGAGGAGCGGGGTTCGAGTGGCGATCGAGTGCTGGGGGAGAACGTGCACCGGGTGAAGGGCATGGAGTTCGACGCCGTCGTGCTCGTGGCCGACGCCCAGGTCGCCGACGACCTCCTCTACGTCGGCGTGAGTCGCGCCGTGAGCGAGCTCGCCGTGGTCGGCCCGGTGGCAGTCGGCGAGCGCTTGGGGCTTCGGTGAGCGGGCTGATCGTGAGCTCGGCGCCACCGGTGGCCCGGCCGCCCGCGCTCGGAGCGGGTCGAATCCGAACGGTTCCGGCCGTTCGACCACGACGAGCTGGCTGCCCGCGAGAAGACCAACCTCGACCTCATCTGGTTGAAGGACGACTCGCTCGAGGATGCTGCCGATCTCCCCGCTCCGGAGGTCCTCGCGCTGGAGATCGCCGAGGAGCTTGCGGCCGCCCTCGCCGAGATCAACGCCATCGCCGCCTCGCTCGGCGGCTCGGAGGCGTAGCCGGGCCCCCCAGGCAGGTCGCTGACATCCAGCACTCACGTGCGCAGCTAGCTTCACCGATCGAACGGCGGCTGAGGGGCGGTGGGACGTCCCGCGTGGGCTAGCGGAGGGAGGATCGGACGTGGCGAGGTCTCATGCGGAGGGAGCGGAGCGCATCTATGCGCTGCACCGTCGGTGGCTGGGCGAGGTCCTGTCCGGCACCGACTCGCTCTTCACCCCTGGCAAGGCGGTGTGGACGGCCGACAACCTGACGGAGCTCGAGCTCGGCTTCATCGAGCGGCCCGATCTGACCGCGGAGAAGCGCTACCTCGAGAAGCTCAAGGATCAGCTGAGCGACCTCTCGCCAGAAGCGATCCAGCTGATGGCCGAGATCCACCTCATCCACTTCCTGATGATCTGGCACGGCGCCATCTCCGCCGCCACGAAGCGGAGCCAGGTCGAGACCATCCTCAGCTGGATGCCCGAGCCGGTGGCCATCCCCGAGGAGGTCGCAGCCGCGCTCGCCCCCGGGATGGCCAACCCGGGCCAGTACGCCCTCACTCGGCGTGACGTGCAGATCGCCTGGCTGATCCGATTCAGCCAGCGAGTCGTCGATGCCGGTGACGCGCAGGAGCTCGTCGCCGATCCGTGGGCGCTGCGCTCGGCAACAGAGGCGGTCGATTCCCCTGAGGGGTCCACCGACTTCTCGCGGCTCGCCGTGCAGCACCTTGCGCACCCCGAGACCTTCGAGCGAATGGTGGTGGAGGGACACCGCACGCTCGTGCTCCGCCGCTTCGCCTCGCTCGCGCCGGCCGGCATCGAGGACCCGGATCGTCGGCTCCTCGCCATCCGGGAGGTCCTGACCCCTCAATACGGCACCGACTTCGAGTACTACGACCCACGCCTCGCTCCGCTCTGGCGCAAGGACGAGAAGAAGTGGTCGGCCTTCGTCGCGTGGTGCGAGCGCTTCCACGCCATGCCGACCTTCGACGAGGCCGAGCGCACCTACAAGCTCGAAGCGATCGAGCGGATGGCGGCGGGCAAGCGCGCCTGGCAGGAGCAGCGCGAGGGCTGGCCCGATGCCGTGGCGAAGGGCTTCCGCAACGCCAACAACAACCTGACCCTGTGGCGCAGCCACGGCGAGTTCGCCAAGTGGGTGCTCGCCAACCCGGACGACGGCGCCGCCGCCCTCGAGCAGGTCTGGTCCGCCGCGCCGGTGTCCGATCGGCTCGACGCCTTCGCCGACGCCCTCCCCGACGACCTGGTCTCCACGCTCGGCGAGCGGCTGAACATCGGCAGCTACCTCGTCATGGCGGATGACCCGCACCGCTACCCGCCGGTGAAGGTGAGCCTCTTCCGCTCCTGCTGGCGGATCACCGGGTGGCCGCTCGATGCGGCGGGTGAGAGCCCGGGCTCGTTCTACGAGCGGGTGCTCGTGTTCTGCGACGAGCTCATCCTGGCGAGCGAGAGCTGGGCGTTCCCCCTGAGGGACCGGCTCGATGCCCAGAGCGTTGCCTGGGCCTTCCTGAATACCGGAGCACGTCCTCCGTCGTTCACCGAGGGCGAATGGGACGACCTTCTGGCGTTCCGAGCATCGAAGGGCGTCGCGCCCGAAGTCGACGACGAGGAGGAGGAGCCGGTGGAGCCGGGGACGACAACACCGCCCGAGCCCGGTGCGTGGACCGACGAGCTGACCCGGCGGCGGCTCCGGTACGCGTCGGTCCTGCCGGGTTGGCTCGATGACGACGAAGCGCAGGCTCGCTTCACCGCCAGAGTCGCAGCGCGCGCTGGCGCGCAGGCCCTGGCCGTCGCAGCCGTGGATGCGCTCACCAGCTCGAACGACCTCCAGGCCTTCGGCCTCGCTCTCGGTGATGGCGCGTTCCCGCAGCAGACCCGCCAAGGCTCGCATCGCACCTTCGTCGCCCACGTCGCCAAGCACGCAGGCGCTGATCCCGCCGTGGCCGCCGCCATGGCCGAGGCCTACCGGGCACCAGCGAACGACGAGGAGGCGCGCAGCAAGATCGAGGCGCTCTCCGAGGCGATCGCCGGCGTACCGGGGATCGCGGGCGGCTACGTCTCCATGGTCCCGGCGGCCACCTCGGTGTTCTGGTCCCTGCAAGACGCTGCTTGGGCTCCCCTCTGGGCGTCGACCGAGGATCAGCTCCGCCAGCTCGGTTGGCACAACCCGCCCGCAACGCCCGGCGATCGGTACCTCACCTATCTCGACGCGCTCCGCAACCTCGAGCCGGCGACGCCAGATCAGCCGCTCGATGTCCTGCGTTGGTGGAACGAGCGCGGCTACGCGCCGCTCGACCCCTCCGCGATCGAGCGGGCGCAGCAGAACCGCCAGCTCGCACGGCGGTTCCACGAGGCGGGAGGGGAGTACCCCGACCAGGAGTCGCTCTCAGCTGCCGAGGTCAACGCCCGCTCGTCGGTCGGTGACCTTCGGTGGTTCGGCCAGGCGTGGTCCGACGAGGTGGCCGACGCGCTCGATGACGACGTTGCGGTGGTGGTCCCGCAGCTGCGCTACCGATCGAACCTGCCGTACCGGATGGACGCGTTCGTCGGCTGGCGCGTGCCCGCGGTCGCGTCGTCCCCGAGCCTTCGCCTGTGGGTCACCCCGGATCGAGTCGTCGCTGGGCTCCATCCAGGCAAGAGCGGGTCGGGCTGGTTCGCCGACGCCGGGGCACGCGTGCTCCCCGTCGTGCCCGATGGCATGGGGTTCTTCACCCTCGATGCATCCGAGGGCGAGGTCGCGCTCCGACCGACCGCCGATCCCGCTGGGGAGTGGCTCGTCGGCCGCGAGCTGACCCCGGGTGAGCTCGGTTCCTCGGAGATCGGGTCGGCGGTGGTCGACGTCGCCGCACGCCTCCGCCCGGTGCTCGAGGCGCTCGATTCCTCCGCAACCCAGGAGGTGGACCCCACGCCCATCGCTGGCATCACCGGCGACTTCGATCACCTCGACGCGGCGGCCAGCGACCTCCTCGTCGATCGAGCCCACCTCGACGAGATTCGCCAGCTCCTCGAGGACAAGGGCCAGGTGATCCTCTACGGCCCGCCCGGCACCGGCAAGACCTACCTCGCGAAGCGCTTGGCGCGCGCGCTGGCCGAGGACGATCGAGAGCGGTACGCCATCGTCCAGTTCCACCCGGCGACGACCTACGAGGACTTCGTGGAGGGCCTCCGGCCGAAGCTGACCGATGCCAAGCAGGTCACCTATGACATCGAGCACGGCCCGCTGATGCGGATGGCCGGGCGGGCCGCCACGTCCGAGGCCGACCACGTGCTCGTCATCGACGAGATCAACCGGGCCAACCTGCCCAAGGTGCTCGGCGAGCTGCTGTTCCTCCTCGAGTACCGCGAGGAAGCGGTGCACACGCTGTACCGGCCCGAGGAGGCCTTCAAGCTGCCATCGAACCTCAAGTTCATCGGCACCATGAACACCGCCGATCGCTCGATCGCCCTGATCGACGCGGCGATGCGCCGCCGCTTCCACTTCATCCCCTTCTTCCCCGACCAGGGGATGATGGAGGGCCTGCTCGATCGATGGCTCGATCGCCATCAGCGCCCGCTCGAGATCGCGACGTTCGTCGCAAGCGTCAACGCCGAGCTGCGCGCCGAGCTCGGCGACCACCTGCTCCTCGGGCCGAGCTTCTTCATGAAGTCGGACCTCTCAGAACCGGCGCTCGAGAAGATCTGGCGATACAACGTGTACCCGTTCCTCGAGGAGCAGTTCTGGGGCCGGGACGAGCTGCTCGCAGCATGGCAGTGGCCAGAGGTCCGACGTCGCCACTACGAGCCGGCCCGTCGCCGGCCCGACCAAGAAGACGACACCAGCGATGGTTGACGCAGCGGCTGGCCCGCCGCTGTTCGTCCTCGAGGAGTACCGCCAGGTAGATGGCTGTGCTCTTCCGGAGGCGGTCGCCCACCAGCTCCGTCGGGCGGCCGGAACGGCCCTGAGCGTGCAGCGGTCAGATCGTCCGAGCGAGTGGACGCTCAAGGCCGGATCCGTCGTCGGCACGATCTCGGTTCCAGGCGCCCGTGTGCTCATCAAGCCGAAGGTCGATGCCGCGAACCTCTTCCACCTGCTCGGCGTCTCCTCGACGATCGTCACCCGGCTGGACGCGTCCTTCTCCTATGCCCGACAGCCGGACCTGGTCGAGTCGCTCGGTGCGCTCTTCGCCGAGATGGTCGAGCAAGCGCTCGCGAAGGGCATCGTCCGGCGCTACGTCCAGGTCAGCGACGATCTCCAGACCATCCGCGGCCGGGTCTCGATCCAGGGCCAGGTGCGACGCGGAGGGCTGCCGCTCCCAGTCACGTGCACCTTCGATGAGCACACGGCCGACATCGGCCTGAACCGCATCGTGAAGGCAGCGGTCGTCGCGCTTGCTCCACTCACCTCATCCGCTCGGATCCGCGCCCGCCTCGCCACGCTCGCCGGGCGTCTCGAGGAGGTCGGGCCGCTCCGTCCCAAGGACCTCGCTGAGGAGGTGGCCTTCACGCGGCTGGATCGGCACATGGAAGCGGTGGAGCGGCTCGGCAGGCTCATCCTCGACGGCTCGTCGCTCCGCGACGACGTTGGAGGCGTTGGTGCGTCGGTGTTCCTCGTCGACATGAACCGGCTGTTCGAGGAGTTCATCGAGGAGCGCCTCCGCGCGGAGCTTCGCCATCAGCTCGAGGTCACCGGGCAGCGTCGTGTCGGCCTCGACGACGAACGGCGGGTCGGGATGCGGCCCGACCTGGTCTTCAGCAAGGCTCGCCTCCCCGTGTTCGTGGGCGACGCCAAGTACAAGCTCACGACCTCCGGGCTTGGCCGCGACCGCGACTACTACCAGCTGCTCGCGTACTGCACGTCCCTCGGACTCGACGAGGGCGTCCTCGTCTACTGCCGCGACGACGGGGACGTACCTCCCACGGTCGTGAAGGTTCGGAACGTCGACGTGCAGTTGCATGCCCGGGCGATCACCCTTGCGGGCACCCCCGCCGAGGTGGACGCCGAGGTCCGTCGGCTGGCCACGTGGGTCCTCGAGCGGGTGCAGGCCCGAGGATCGAGCTCCTCGGTGCCCGCCGCATGAGCTCGCACGATCAGCCGGTCGGGGACGAGCCCGATCGCGTCTGGCCGATCGGCACGGAGATCACGGATCTCCGTGCGTACTTCCGTGACCACCAGGCGTCCCTTCGCCGTCAGGTCGCCCGGTACTACGCGGACTCTCCTCCATCGCTCGACCCGCCGGGCCGACGCAGGTCGACGGGGTACTCGGGACGTTGGTTCGATCGCCTGCGGTTGGAGAGCCCGATCAGCTCGTTCGCTCCGGTCGACTTCCTCGCCGCCGAGGCGCTGTCGGTCCAGCTTCCGCCCCATGCCGTCGCTGCGATCCTCCTCACCGAACGCGACTACTTCGATGGGCTGCTTCGGCAGATCCCAGAGGCCACGGCGTTGTGGGAGGTTGCGCACGATGAGCTGTCGCCAGGGGCCCCGCTCCAGCAGCTGTACGAGGCGCTCCGCACCTTCGACGATGTCGATGCGGTGAAGGCCAGCAAGCTGCTCGCCCTGAAGCGCCCCGCCTTGGTGCCCATCTACGACCGAGCAGTCAGGACGTTCCTTGCGCCTCCCCGAGGTGGATTCTGGGCCCTGGTGCGAGAATGGCTGTCGGACGAGGTGGCGAGAGACGAGATCATGGAGGCGACGAGCACGGCACCTTCGGGTGTTGGCTTGCTTCGGCGCCTCGATGTTGCGATCTGGATGCAGGTAGAGCACCCCGAGAAGGACGGATGAGCGGCGAGCGGGTGTACACGGTGGAGGGGTCGGTCGCGACGCCGGCTGACGAGATCTCCCTCGCGGACGCGGGGTTGAAGGAGCGTGACGATCTGCAGGAGTGGGTGATCGCGCACCCCGAGATCCTCGGTCCCGACGTCCTCATCCTCACCTTCGAGTTCGACCGTTGGCAGGCCTCGTCGGGTAGCCGTCAGCTCGATCGCTTCGACGTCCTCGGCCTCGATCCCGACGGGCGGCTGGTCATCGCCGAGCTGAAGCGCGACAAGGCGCCGGACACCGTCGAAATGCAGGCCATCAAGTACGCGGCCCTCGTCTCACGCTTCACCCCTGACGACCTCGTCGAGATCCACGCCGCCTTCATGGCTCGCAACGGCGGAGCGCCCGACTTGGACATCGCGCTGCAGCGGATCCAAGACCACGCTGGTGAGCTCGACCCTGAGATGCTCCAGGAGCCGCGGATCGTGCTCGTCGCCGGTTCGTTCCCGCCGATCGTCACGTCCACGGTCCACTGGCTCAAGCGCATGGGCATCGACGTCACGCTCCAGACGGTGAACGCCTACCGGGTGTTCGACGGCAAGACGGTCGTCACGGTGTCCCAGCTGTACCCGCTGCCCGAGCTCGAGGATCTGCTCGTGAGCCCGAGGCGAGCGCAAGAGGCCGAGCGTCGCACCACGACCCGCAAGCGAGAGGGGAGCACGGTCGTTCGTCTGGTGGCGAGCGAGGAGATCCCCGATGGCACCGAGCTCACCCTGCAGCCCACCACCGAGGTCGGGGCCGAGACCCGAGAGGCGATCCTGGAGTGGATCGGTGAGGACCCGGCGCGCGGCCGCGCCACGTGGCGCAACGATCGCGCGACGCCGCTCGTGTGGGAGGCAACCGGCGAAGCGGCGCGCCCGACGGCGATCGTTCGCCAGATGCTCGAGGCGGTCGGCAGCGAGCGCAGCGTGCGTGGACCGTCCTGGTGGGTGCTGCCCGATGGTCGGACGCTCACCGAAGCCGCCGGCGTGGCCGGATCTGCGTCCGGCACGTTCGACTGGACGCCACTGCACGAGGTGATGGGATCGCTCCCGCGTGGCCGGTGGACGACCTACGGCGACCTAGCTGATCTGGTCGGGACGGCGGCGCAGCCCATCGGGAACCACATCCGGCAGTGCGACGTCTGCCCCAACGCCCCCCGGGTCCTCGGGCAAGGTGGAAGGCCGCGCCCTGGGTTCGCGTGGAGCGATCCGAGCGACACCCGCACGCAGCAGGAGGTCCTCGAAGGTGAGGGCGTGCAGTTCGCCAACGGTGCAGCTGACCCGGAGTCGAGGCTGTCCTCGGCTGAGCTCGCTTCCCTGCTTCCAGGCGCCGAGGCCTGATACCCCGTCGGGGCAGGGCGAGCACCATCTGCGGAGTGCCTACGATCAGCGGGCGAGGGAGGGCGGTCTGGTGGACGACGGAGCAGTTGCAGGTGAGATCGATCTCTTGGGCATCGGTGCCGATGACTTGCTGATCGCCGAGGTCGGCGGGATCGTCGTGCTCGACGGGCCGGTCGAGGCCATCGATCGGTTCCGTTCGATCAACCCGGTGCTCGACCGAGCGACGCCGCTGCCGAGCGCCGGCCTTGTCGCGACCGCCGCTGCCCAGCTCGGTGGCGTGCTCGCTCGGCGGGAGACCTCCAAGCAGCTGTTCGAGCTCGACGCCATCGGAATGGAGATGTTCGAGCGGGCGGGTCTCGCTGCATCGAAGAAGGGTGGCGATTGGCTGCGTCTCTTCGGGCACGGCGAGGACGGGATCGCGGCCCAAGGCTCGCTTCGTCCCGTGAGCATGGCGCCCCAAGACCTCATGAACGCGCAGATGATCGTGATGACGGTTGCGCTCACCGCGGCGATCAAGGAGGTGCAGGAGGCGGTCGAGCGGGTCGAGCGGAAGCTCGACAACCTCAACGATCTCGTCACCTCGATGCTCGTCGGCGGGGTGCTCGGTGCCCACGAGGCGCTCGTCCGGCGCATCGACCAGGCGCTGCTCGTCGGCTCGATCTCTGAAGCCGACTGGTCGTCGGTCCACGGTGTCGGCGTCGAGGTCGAGCAGCAGATCGCAACCCTGCGGACCTTCGTCCGCAAGCGCCTGCGGGCTGCGGTCGAGGAGGGCACCGGGGTCAAGGGCCGGCGCGATGCGCTCGGGCATGTCAACCAGATCACCGAGATCCTCGGGTTGTTGGCGGTTGCTCAGCACAGCCTCTTCCTCTTCCAAGCAGCCCGCCTCCAGCGGATACGCGACACCGAGCCCGAGCACCTCGCCGCCGCGATTGAGGAGGCACAGGGGCTGCTCGAGCGACATGCGGCCGAGGATCGCGTCCTGCTGGAGCAGTGCCGGTCAGTCGTCGCCGAGCGCCTCGAGGTCGAGCCCCTCGAGCTTGCCCGGTTTTTCAGCGCGAAGGATCTCGTCCGCCTCGCTGGCCAGGCCGATGAGTCGCTCGACTGGTTCGCCGACCAGAGGGCGCTCGCTTACGAGCCGCTGCCGCCGTCCCTCCTGCCGACGGTCGGCGAGGCTTACGACGAGGTGAAGGCCATCGGCATTGCGGTCGGCGACGGTGCGCGCGCCGCGGTCGATGTCGCGCGAGCGAGGTACCGGCATCGTGACGACGGCAAGAACGAGGACGATGCCTGAGCAGCTGGATGCCGACCTGCTGGCTCACCTGACGTCGATCGCCAACGAATCGCCGCTGGTGACGACCCTGAGCCAGGGCAAGCCGAATCGCATCTCAAGCGTCACGAGCGAGGGTGTCCGGCTCGAGACGGAGCGAACCGGTTCCACCTGCAGCGGACCGAGCCCGGTGCCTGCGTGGATGCTCAACGACGGCTGGGGTCAGTTGACCTCGAGCGGCCGACTGGTCAACACGGAGTTCCGTGATCGGCCCGTTCGACCCGTCCGGCGATCGAGCGCTGTCTGCGCCCTCCCGGCCAGCGTCCCAGGGATGAACGTGGCGTCGACGCGTCCGCTGATTCTCACCTACGCCCGAGGTGCCGTCTCAGTCGGATGAGGGCGATGCGGCGCCCAGCGAGCGCCAGATGGGCCCGAGGACCTCGTCCATGCGGTACTCGAAGAGCCCGTCCACCTTGCGCCACTCCACCGGCCACGAGATGGCGCCGAACAGCTTCTTCGTGAGCTTCGAGAACGCGCCCAGCTCGTTGCGGAGCTGCAGCGGTCCGCGCTCGCTGTGCTCGTCGATCGCTGCCTTCGGGATACAGCTCCCGGGAGCCGCGGCGCACGCGTCGAGCAGCATCCGCACGAGCGGGTAGCGGAGGTTCGCGTGCAACGTCGCCAGCATGTCCGCGGTCCACTCGACCTGGCCCGGGACCTCAACCGTCGAGTCTGCGGGCCTTGTGAGGTCGGCAGCGGCTGTGACCGGCATGGTCACGGCTTCTCCAGTCGGAGCTTCGGTAGCGAGCGCACGATCGAGGTGCGGGAGCCAGGTGTCGACGTCGCCCTGACCATCGAGCCACTGCCGACCGCTGAGCACGATCCGCAGGCCGCCCGTGATGGAAGTGTCGTCGATGCGGACCGGGATGATCGGCAGATCGGCGTCTGTGGCGATGTCGAGCTCGGCCTTGCAATACCGGGAGGTCATCGCCGTTGCGGAGTGCAGGTACACGATCAGCGCGGCGGTGCGAGCTGCCGTCTCCAGGGTGTCGAAATAGTCGGCGCCGGGGGCGATGTCGCGTGGTGCGATCCAGCACGTACGACCACTGCGCTCGATGGCATCGACGGCCCGCATCGCCAGCTCGTGATCGACGTTCAAATGACTGATGAAGATGTGTCCGACCGGGCGCAGAGGGTACGCCACCGGTGAGAATCGAACGGTCCCGATCCGATGACATTGTCCGGTGGCGAACGACCTCCCGGCCCGCCGATGTCGGCTACCCTCAACGCCGAAGGCGATACGTCGTCCCTCGCGCAGGGAACGGCGTGATGATGGTTTCGGTCGTTCCCTCGAGGACGACGTGCCCATGGACCTCGGTGGAGAGGCAGGCCATCCCAGGCGATCGGAGATCGCTGACGGTGGATGGAGTCAGCTCGGTGCCACCCGGGCGATCATCACCGCCGCCCGCTGCTCGTCGCTCAGGGGCTTGATCGCCTCGCGGATCGTCACCCCTGACGCCGTGGCGGCGCGAGGGAGGAGGAACTCGAAGACGAGGTCGGGTCGCTTCCGACCGGTGTCGCGCAGCACCCACCCCAGCGCCTTGCGCACGAAGAACTCCCGCTCCTCCCAGAGCGCATCGGCGTAGCGGCAGAACCGATCCCAGTCGCCGCCGCCGGCGCGCAGCGGCTTGAGGAGCGCCAGCACCGACGCGCGGCGCAGCCAGAAGTCCTCGTCGACGTTCCACCGGTCGAGCAACGCCCCTCCCGGCTCGGGCGACGCCACCACGATCGGCCCCGCCACATCGGGTGCCAGCACGTCCACCAGCGCCCACGTCCTCGCCTCCCGCAGCAGCCGCTCCACCAGCACGAGGTCGTCGGGCCCCAGCCGCGCCACGTGCACCGTCAGCACCTGGCACGCCGCCAGCCGCCGTTCGTGCACCGGCTCGGCCCACAGCGCCTCGGCCACCTCGACCACCAGGTCGTGCGCCGGCATCGACCTCGGGGCCAGCGCCGCCCGCACCACCGCTCGGGTCTCGGGGACGCCCACCCCCCAGTGCTCGAGCGAGCTCTTCAGGTACGCCCGCTCGCCCTGCGCCCGCTCCGGACGAGCCCGAGCCCGCAGCTCCGACACGATCGTCCCCACCACCTCGTCCACCGTGCGCTCGTCGCCCATCTCCGCATCCATCGCCCGCCAGCCTGCCCGCCCCGCCGAACCCGTCGCAGCGATCGACGAATCGGGACGCTTCTTCGACCGGAACCTCCCGGGCCGTGGACGCCCGCCCACGTACGATCGAGTCGATGGCGGAGCGACGGCTGGCCCTGCGACGTCCCGACACGTGCGCCCGCTGCGCCGCCCACCTCCCGGCGGGAACGGCGGCCTGGTGGGATGCGGCCGAGCGCACGGTGACCTGCGCCAGTTGCCACGATCTTCCCCCGGATTCGGTCGTCCCGTCGGCCCCTGCGGCCTCGCCGGCCGAGCCTCCACCGGTGCTCGAGCGAGGACGGCCCGGCGGCTCGGCCCGAGCCGAGGGGGAGCGGCGGTCCGCCAAGCGTGAGGCGCGCGTGCGGGCGCGCCATCCCAAGCTCGGTGGGGCGATCCTCGCGCTCACCGACGATCCGGCCAGCACCCGGGTCTGGTCCAGGGGAGCGGTCGGCGAGGAGCGCGTGGGCAAGCACCTCGAGGACGCCCGACCTCGAGGGATCGAGGTCCTCCACGACTGTCGGATCCCGAGGAGCCGGGCCAACATCGACCACCTCGTCATCGGCCCCACGGGTGTCTGGGTCGTCGATGCCAAGCGGTACGTCGACGGGAAGGTGGAGCGGCGCGACGTTGGTGGCTGGCGACAGGTCGACCACCGGCTCTACGTCCGCGGCCGTGACCAGAGCCGACTGATCGATGGGGTGGTCAAGCAGGTCGGTCTCGTCGCGCAGGCGCTCACCGGCACGACCCACGCCGAGGTGCCGGTGCACGGCGCGCTCTGCTTCGTGGACGTCCAGGTCGGGTGGTTCGCCAAGCCCTTCACGATCGATGGCGTGCTCGTGACGTGGCGTCGGGAGCTGCTCGTGCCGATCCTCGGCAAGCCCGCCGAGCCCGTGGCCGTCGCCCCCGAGGAGATCGAGCCGCTCGCTCGACTGCTCGCGGCGACCTTCCGCCCTCAGGCCTGAACCGCTCGCGGGAGCGCGTGGACCGGTGCGTTGGTGCGACGGGAGCGGCACGGGAGCCGCCGACGCCGCCGAGATCGCGCGCCCGCCGTTGTCGCTTGTCGCGCTGAGGTGGTCGCGAGGAGAGGTCGCCCGCCGGTGGGTCCGAGCGGTCGATCGAGCGCCGCAGCTGCGAACATCGCGCCGATGATCACCGTCACGAACGCCGTCACCGCCGAGGTCCCCACCGAGCCGCTGCACCACGACCACGTCCTCGCCGGCACTCCGGCCAGCGGCGTCCTCGACCTCCCCGCGCCACCCGGGCTCGAGGTCGGGATCTGGGAGCACACCGCCGGCACCACCACCGACGTCGAGGTCGACGAGGTGTTCGTCGTCATCAGCGGCCGGGCCACCATCGCCTGCGACCTGGGCCCCACCGTCGAAGTCGGCCCCGGCGACGTCGTCCGCCTCACCGAGGGGACCGCCACCACCTGGACCGTCCACGAGACGCTCCGAAAGGTCTTCGTCACCCTCGCTTGAGCCACCGCGGGCCCGCCAAGCCCTCCACGGGCAACCCTCGACCACCGCTGACCAGGTGAAATAGGTCAACCCTCGATCGTCGGTCGAGGGTTGGGAGCGGGACGAGCACCTCACCCGCCCAGGTGGGCAATACGGCGCTTTGCTGGCGGAACTCCTCAAAATCGGACACCGAACGCCGATCAGACGGCCTCGTGACCCCGCACCATCGCCCCACCCCTGCCGCCCGCCGCGCCGCGCTCGACCCGCGTCGCACCCCGGCGACCAGCCGCTCCCGCGCCCGCCACGCCCGGCGTCGCCCCCGCCTCACGAAGCAGACGGCGATCGTCGCCGTGATCGCCCAGCTGCTGGCCGTGGTCGGCGTCATCGCCGTCACCAGCAGCCCGGCCTCGGCCCTGCCAGCCCCGGTGATGACCGGCTACGTGCCGTTGCCGGCCGACGCCTTCCAGGGCGCCCTCGCCGGGATCACCACCAGCCCGGGCACCACCCTCGACTTCACCGTCGGCATCACCAACGCCGGCGCCGGGGCGGTCATGTACTACGACCAGTGGGAGGACGGCTTCGAGCCCGACCTGTCGAACCCCACCCAGTCGAGCACCCTCGTCTTCGGCGACGGGAACACCTCGAACGGCAACGCGGCCACCTACTGCGCCCGCTGCACCGGCGACACCCTGCCGCAGGGCGCGGCGCTCATCATGCGGAACAACGTGACCACGCCGCGCTCGGCGGGCACCACCAAGTTCGACGGCAGCGACAAGGTGGGCTCGACGCGGGGCTTCGCCATCACGGCCGGCGGGTTCACCACCACCCTCGGGTCGCTGCTCGCCGCGGTGGTCGCCAGCTACGACACGAGCAAGTACGACACCGCCTACACCGCCCCGGTCGGCACCGACACCCCCAGCCCCAGCGGCACCAGCAACGCCCACAGCTACGCGGCGTTCATCGTGCAGGCGGCCCAGGACGGCACCGTGGTCCAGGTCGACCGCGACGGCGACGGCACCCCCGACGTCACCCGCACCATCGCCGAGGGCGAGGCCACCCGGGTGCCGAGCATCCGCGAGGGCGGCACCGTGCACTCGAGCAAGCCCGTGCAGGTGCAGCTCATCACCGGCGACACCTCGGCCAGCTACGAGTCCCGCTCGTACACGCTGTTCCCCGACACCACCCTCTCGAGCGACTACATGAGCCCCGCCGGCTCGGGCGTCGACAACTTCCGCACCATCAACTACCTCTACAACCCCCACGCCACGGCGCTCACCGTCACCCCCACCTGCACCGGCTGCTCGGGCACCATCACCGTCCCCGCCGACGCCAGCGCCGCCTACGCCTCGCCCACCGGCAAGGCCGTCCGGTTCCAGAGCACCGACGGGCGCACGTTCATCGCCATCGGCGGCGTGGGCGCCCAGTCCGGCGCGGCGCCGGGCGGCAGCGGCGACTCGTCGCTCAGCTGGGACTGGGGCTTCACCATGATCCCCACCTCGCAGCTCACCACCCAGGTGGTGCTCGGCTGGGCGCCGGGCAACTCGAACAACCCGCCGAGCAGCCCCTCCGCCAACCGCGACGACGACCCGGTCTGGGTCACGACCCTCGGCGCCACCACCCTTCGCGTCGACTACGACGGCGACCCCTCCACCGGCTCGATCTCCGGCTCGGACTGCTTCGGCGCCAAGCACGACGCCAACATCAGCGTCGCCGCCCTCGCGTCCACCCGCATCTACGACGCGACCGACGGCGACATGACCGGCGCCCGCATCTACACCTGCGACGGCACCCAGATCGCGGGCGCCTGGGGCCAGGACCCGGCCAACGCCCCGGTCGGCTCGCCCGGCTTCGACGCCGGCTACACCGTCATCCCCACCACCACGATGCTCGTGAACAAGACCGGCGCCCTCGGCAACGACCTTGACGGCGACGGCGCCTTCGGCCCCGGCGACACCATCACCTACGAGGTGGCCATCGCCGATGCCGGCAGCCTCGCCTTCACCGGCGTCGAGCTGGCCGACGAGCTCCCCGACGGCCTCCGCTACGTCGAGGGCTCCACCACCTTCGACGACGGCGACGGCAACGTCACCCCCATCGCCGACGACGTGGTGCCCCCCGCCGCCACCCCGTTCCCGCTCGACGAGGCCGGCACCGAGCTGCCGAACATCGCGGCGGGCGACACCGTCTACGTCCACTTCGACGCCGAGATCATCGCCCCCACGCCGCTCACCGAGCCTGTGATCGGCAACACCGCCTGCGTGACCGCCGCCGAGGCCTCGGCGTGCGACTCGACCACCACCGAGCTGGTCACCTCCGACCTCAGCCTCACGAAGGCCGTCACCACCGCGCCCGCGGTGGTGGGCGACGACGCCACCTTCACCCTCACCGTGAGCAACGCCGGCCCCGACGCCGCCAGCAACGTCGAGGTCACCGACGATCTCCCCGCCGGCCTCGACCTGGTGTCGACCAACCCGTCGCAGGGCACCTACGACGGCGGCACCGGCACCTGGGCCGTCGGCACCCTCGCCGCGGGCACCTCCGCCACCCTCGAGATCGTCGCCACCGTCACCGCCAGCGACGTCCGCAACGTGGCCGAGATCACCAGCTCCGGCTCGTGGGATCCCGACAGCCAGCCCGCCGAGGACGTGCTCGGCGACCTCGGCCCCAACCAGGACGACGAGGCCGAGGCCCTCATCGAGGACCTCCCGATCCCGGTGGTCGCCGTCGACGACGACTACACGACCCCGTACCTCACGCCCCTCACCGTGGACGCCCCTGGCGTCCTGGACGACGACTCGGGCGAGGCCATCACGGTCACGAGCTACACCCAGCCCGCCCAGGGCACCGTGGCCCTCGACCCCGACGGCTCGTTCGTCTACACCCCGCCCACCGGCTTCCGGGGCGAGACCACCTTCACCTACACGATCACCGGCACCGGCGGGTCGGACACGGCGACGGTCACCATCACCGTGGCCGCGCCCGACGAGCCCGTCGCCGCCGACGACGCCCACCGCACCCCGTGGGGGACGCCCTTGACGGTCGACGCCCCCGGCATCCTCGGCAACGACACCGGCACCGGCATCACGGTGAACGACCACACCGACCCCGGCCACGGCATGCTCGCCCAGCAGGACGACGGCTCGTTCACCTACACCCCCGACGCCGGCTTCCACGGCGTCGACACCTACGACTACGAGATCATCGACGAGACCGGCCAGACGGCGTCGGCCACGGTCCGCATCACCGTCGACCCGCCCACCGCACCCACCGCGGTCGACGACGCCCACAGCACCGGCTACGAGACGCCGCTCGTGATCGACGCCGGCTCCGGCGTGCTCGGCAACGACACCGGCACCGACATCGAGGTCACCAGCTACGGCCAGCCCTCGCACGGCTCGGTGACGATGGCCCCCGACGGCTCGTTCACCTACATCCCCGAGGGCGGCTTCCACGGCACCGACTCGTTCCCCTACGGGATCACCGACGCCGCGGACCAGACCGCCTCGGCCACCGTGACCGTCACCGTCGACCCGCCGGCCGCGCCCACCGCGACCGACGACAGCGCCACCACGCCGTTCGAGACGCCCGTCACCATCGTGACCCCCGGCGTCCTGGGCAACGACACGGGCACCGGCATCACCGTCACCGACCACGGCACGCCGGGCCACGGCACCGTGACCGTCGAGCCCGACGGCGCCTTCACCTACACGCCCGACGCCGGCTTCACCGGCACCGACACGTTCACCTACGAGATCACCGACGAGGTCGGCCAGACCGCCTCGGCCACGGTCACCGTCACCGTCGACCCGCCGGCTGCGCCCACCGCGACCGACGACGACCACACGACGCCCTACGAGACGCCGCTGACCGTCGACGCCCCCGGCATCCTCGGCAACGACACCGGCGTGCGCATCGGGGTGTCGAGCAACGACCCCGCCGCCCACGGAACGATCGTGGTCAACCTCGACGGCTCGTTCACCTACACGCCCGACGACGGGTTCTGGGGCGTGGACGCGGTCGACTACGAGATCATCGACGCCGCCGGCCAGCACGCCTCGGCCACCATCACGATCACCGTGCCCCGGCCCGGCGCGCCCGTCGCCACCGACGACGCCCACACGACCCCCTACGCCACGCCGCTGACCGTCATCGCCCCCGGCATCCTCGGCAACGACACGGGCACCGGCATCACCGTCACCGACCACGGCGACCCGGCCCACGGGTCCGTCGCGGTCCAGCCCGACGGCCGCTTCGTGTACGTGCCGGTGAGCGGCTTCGCCGGCACCGACTCGTTCACCTACGAGATCACCGACGAGACGGGCCAGACCGCCACCGCCACGGTCACCATCACGGTCGATCCGCCCGCGGTGCCCGAGGCGAACGACGACGCCCACGCCACGCCCTACGAGACGCCGCTGGTGGTGGACGCCCCCGGCGCCCTGGGCAACGACGTCGGCGAGGAGATCCACGTGATCTCCCACGGCACGCCGCTGCACGGCTCGATCACCGTGGCTGCCGACGGATCGTTCACCTACACGCCCGACGACCGCTTCACCGGCACCGACAGCGTCGAGTACACGATCGCCGACGCCGTCGGCCAGACCGTCTCGGCCACCATCACCATCACCGTCGGCAAGCCCGACGCGCCCGCGGCCGCCGACGACGCCTACGCCACGCCCTACGAGACCACCCTCGTCGTGGTCGACCCCGGCGTGCTCGGCAACGACGCCGGCACCGGGATCACGGTGACCGACGTCGGCACCCCCGGCCACGGCACCGCTTCCATCGATCCCGACACCGGTGAGCTCACCTACACCCCCGACGCCGGCTTCACCGGCACCGACACGTTCACCTACGAGATCACCGACGA
>JAGQSL010000320.1:21192-23377 GCA_020439525.1 Acidimicrobiales bacterium
CCGTCACCATCACCGTCGACCCGCCGGCGGCGCCGAGCGCCGTCGACGACGCCTACGAGACGCCGTTCGAGACGCCCAAGACCGTCGACGCCCCCGGCATCGTGGGCAACGACTCGGGCACCGGCATCGAGGTCGGCTCCTACGAGCAGCCGGCCCACGGCACGGTGACCGTCGAGGCCGACGGCTCGCTCACCTACACGCCCGACGACGGCTTCGCCGGCGTCGACACGTTCACCTACGCCATCGTCGACGAGGTCGGCCAGACCGCCGAGGCGACCGTCACCATCACCGTCGGCCTGCCCGACGAGCCCGTGGCCGTCGACGACGAGCACACCACGCCCTACGAGACGTCGCTGCTCATCGAGGGCCCCGGCGTCTTGGGCAACGACGACGGCCAGTGGATCACCGTCGTGGACCACACCGCGCCGTCCCACGGCGGCGTGGCCATCCTCCTCGACGGCTCGTTCATCTACACGCCCGCGGCCGGGTTCACCGGCGTCGACACCTTCACCTACGAGATCGCTGACGCCTTCGACCAGCGGGCCACCGCGACCGTGACCATCACGGTCGAGCCCCCGTTGGCCCCCGAGGCCGTCGACGACGAGGCCTCCACCGCCTACCAGACCCCCGTGGTGGTCGACGCCCCCGGCATCTTGGGCAACGACAGCGGCACGGGCATCGAGCTCAGCTCCTACGAGCAGCCCGGCCACGGCACCGTGACCGTGGCCCCCGACGGCTCGTTCCTCTACACGCCCGCCGATGGCTTCGCCGGCGTCGACACGTTCGACTACGTGATCGTCGACGAGGTGGGCCAGACCGCCACCGCCACGGTGACCATCACCGTCGCTCCGCCCGGCGGCCCCGTCGCAGTCGACGACGCCCACGCCACGCCGTACGAGACGCCGATCACGGTCGACGCCCCCGGCATCGTCGGCAACGACGAGGGCACCAAGATCACCGTCACCGACCACACCGATCCGGCCCACGGGACCGTCACGGTCGAGCCCGACGGCACGATCACCTACACGCCCGAGGACGGCTTCACCGGCCTCGACACCTTCACCTACGAGATCACCGACGGCTTCGCTCGGACCTCGACGGCGACGGCGCGCATCACGGTCGACCCGCCGGCGGCACCCATCGCCACCGACGACGCCCACACGACCCCCTACGAGACCCAGCTCGTCGTCGACGCCCCCGGCGTGCTCGGCAACGACTCGGGCACCGGCATCTCGGTGGTGCTCAACGGGGCGCCCGGCCACGGCACGGTGTCGGTCGACGCCGACGGCTCGATGACCTACACGCCCGACGCCGGGTTCGCCGGGGTCGACACGTTCACCTACGCCATCGAGGACGAGGTGGGCCAGACCGCCTCGGCCACCGTCACCATCACCGTCGACCCGCCCGCCGCCCCGGAGGCCGACGACGACGCCTACACCACGCCCTACGAGACCCCGAAGGTCGTGGACCCGGCCGGGATCCTCGGCAACGACTCGGGCACCGCCATCGCCGTGACCGACCACACCGACCCGGCCCACGGGACCGTCACCGTCGGCCCCGACGGGTCGATGACCTACGTGCCCGATGCGGGCTTCGCCGGCGAGGACTCGTTCACCTACGAGATCGCCGACGAGGTGGGCCAGACCGCCTCGGCCACGGTGACCGTCACCGTGGAGCGCCCGGCGGCGCCCGAGGCGACCGACGACGTCGACAGCACGCCGTACCAGACCCCGCTGACCATCTCGGCGCCCGGCCTGCTCGGCAACGACATCGGCACCTCGATCGAGGTCACCGCCAACGACCAGCCCGCCCACGGCACGGTGACCGTCGAGCCCGACGGCTCGCTCACCTACACGCCCGACGACGGGTTCACCGGCGACGACACCTTCACCTACACGATCACCGATCCGTGGGGCCGCACGTCGACCGCCACGGTGACCATCACCGTCGGCAAGCCCGGCGCCCCGGTCGCCACCGACGACGCCTACGAGACCCCGTTCGAGACGCCCTACGTGCTCGCCGTCCCCGGCATCGTCGGCAACGACTCGGGGACCGGCATCAAGGTGACCGACCACGCCGAGCCGACCCACGGCACGGTGGCCCTCGGCAGCGACGGGTCGATGACCTACACGCCTGCGGACGGCTTCGCCGGCGAGGACTCGTTCACCTACGAGATCACCGACGA
>JAGQSL010000320.1:23384-23789 GCA_020439525.1 Acidimicrobiales bacterium
CCGCCTCGGCCACCGTCACCATCACGGTGGTGCCGCCCGCCGCGCCCGTCGCGGCCGACGACGCCTACGAGACGCCCTTCGAGACCGACCTGGTGGTCGACCCGAGCGGCATCCTCGGCAACGACTCGGGCACCCGCATCGCCGTCGACCTCCACGGCGATCCGGCCCACGGCAGCGTCACCGTCGCCCCCGACGGGTCGATGACCTACGTGCCCGACGCCGGGTTCACCGGCGAGGACTCGTTCACCTACGGGATCGTCGACCAGCTCGGTCGCACGGCCGAGGCCACCGTCACCATCACCGTGGCCAAGCCCGGCGCCCCCGTGGCCGCCGACGACGCCTACACCACGCCCTACGAGACCGTGCTCGAGCTCGTCGGGCCCGGCATCGTCGGCAACGACTCGG
>JAGQSL010000321.1 GCA_020439525.1 Acidimicrobiales bacterium
CCCGACGACCACCACCTCCCCACCGTCGGCGCCGACCGCACCGCTCGCCGAGGGGTGGACCACCAGCCCGCCGAACGACCTGGGCTGGACCATCGCCCGGCCCGAGGACTGGGATACGGACCGCTGGGACGGCCTGTGCTCCACCACCGGCATCCTGATCCGCAACGACCCGGTGCCGTTCACCCGCCAGCAGGTGCCGAACGGGTGCACCTCCGAGTGGGAGCCCGCCGATCTCCAGCGCCCCGGCCTCGTCGCGGTCGAGGTGAGCCACTACTTCGGCTCCCAACCCTTCATCTTCGAGGTCCCGCCCGACACGCGGGCGCCGCTGTCGCCGGACGACCTGACGTTCCTCGACCACGGCGACGACCCGTCGGTGCCCGAAGGGGCGCGCCTCGCCTACCTGCCCGTGGTGGTCGGCGGTGACCGCTACTACTCGGTCCGGGTGTTCGCGGCCGACGACGCCAGCGAGCAGGACCTGGCGATCGCCCGCGAGATCGTCGCCTCGATCCGCTGGCCGCTGGTGGGCCCGGACGGCTCGGAGCCGAGCCAGGTTCCCGAGAGCGGCAGCCCGAGCTCGTCGACGCTGCTCGCCTGCATGGTCGATCGGGGCCACGAGCCGCAGCTGGGCGCCCAGATCGGCCGCACCATCGACGGCCAGCCCGCCGCCCAGCTCGGATGGACGGACGCGGACCGGGCCGACCCCGGCTTCGCGGGCGACCTGGCGACGTGCCTCGAGGCCGGGCAGCGGGCCCTCGACCGGTTCCAGCGGGACCTCTCGCCCTGGCCCGCGATGGATGGCCCGAGCCAGTCGCCCACCGCCGCCGAGCGCGACCACGTGCCGGCGGCCCTCGCCCAGCTGCCCCTGGCCGATCGGGCGACGCCGCTGCGCTGGTTCGACGCCCGGGAGGGCACCTGGGCGATCGTCCGCAGCCCGGACGAGGTGGCGCCGACGTCGGGCGAGGTGCTCCTCGTCGACGCCGACGGTGCGGTCGTCCGGGCGTGGCCCCTGCCCGGGCTGCCGCCCACGTGGATCCACCCGACCCGCGACGCCATCTACGCCGGGCGGGTGGGTGACGGCGGTGCGCCCGACGGCGCCATCGTGCGCATCGACCGCGAGACGCTCGAGGTCGAGGGACGGTTCCTCCCGGCGGCGTTCGACGGCGGCGAGATCCCCGACCTGCCCGGGTGGGAGGTGGCGCCGGAGCGACCGGCGGACGCGCCGCTCGTGCGCGTGGGCCAGGAGGCGGCGAGCACCGAGGGCCTCACCATCGTCGACTCGTCGATCGGCCTCACCGCCATCGACCTGGCGGCGGTCGAGGAGCTGTTCACGTAGGGTCCCGGGCCATGTTGGTCGACGGGGGCATCGGGTCCGATCTCGCCAAGGCGGCACGCCAGGCGCAGGGGCAGGAGGAGCAGGGCTTCGACGGCCTGTGGGCGGCGGAGACGAACCACGACCCGTTCCTGGCGCTGACCCTGGCGGCCGAGCACACCGAACGGATCCAGCTCGGCACCGGCATCGCGGTCGCCTTCGCCCGCTCCCCCATGACCCTCGCCCAGACGGCGTACAACCTGAACGCGTTCGCCGAGGGGCGCCTGCTGCTCGGGCTCGGCTCGCAGATCAAGGCCCACATCACCCGGCGCTTCTCGATGCCCTGGTCGCACCCGGCAGCCCGCATGAAGGAGTTCGTCTCCGCCATGCAGGCCATCTGGCACACGTGGGAGACGGGCGAGAAGCTCGACTTCCGCGGCGACTTCTACGAGCACACGCTCATGACGCCCTTCTTCGACCCGGGCCCCAACGAGTTCGGGGCGCCGAAGGTGTTCCTCGCCGCCGTCGGCGAGCTGATGACCAAGGTCGTCGGCGAGGTGTGCGACGGGATGCTCTGCCACGGGTTCACCACCGAGGCGTACCTCCGCGAGGTCACCGTGCCCGCCCTCACGAGCGGGCTCGACGCGTCGAGCCGCACCCGGGGCGACGTGCAGCTCTCGCTTCCCGCCTTCGTGGTCACCGGCACCACCGAGGAGGAGACGGCGGCCGCCGCGGCGGGCGTGCGCCAGCAGATCGCGTTCTACGGCTCCACCCCCGCCTACCGCGGGGTCCTCGAGCACCACGGCTGGGGCGAGCTCCAGACCGAGCTGAACGGCCTGTCGAAGCAGGGCAAGTGGACCGAGATGGGCGAGCTGATCGACGACGACATCCTCGCCACCTTCGCCGTGGTGGCCGAGCCCGATCGGGTGGGCGACGAGCTGCTCGGCCGCTTCGGCGATCTGGTGGACCGGATCAGCTTCTACGCCCCGTACCAGGCGCAGGCCGACGCGTTCGCGCCGGCCATCGAGCGGCTCCGGGCCGAGCCGGCCAGGAGCTGACCACCGCCGACGGCGCCGGTCAGGCGTCGACCTGGTCGAGCACGGCGAGCACGTCGTCGCCGTAGCGGTCGAGCTTGGTGGGCCCGATGCCGTCGCACGCCGCCAGCTCGGCGGCGGTGGCCGGGCGGGCCAGGGCGATGCCCCGGAGGTGGGCGTCGTTGAGCACCACGTAGGCGGGGACGCCGTCGTCCTTCGCCCGAGCCGTCCGCCACGCCCGCAGCGCCGCCTCGGCGGCCGCGGCCGGGCCCCACAGCTCGGTGGGCGCGGCGAGCGGGGCGGTGCGCCCCTCGTGCTCCACCCGCTCGCCGAAGCGCACGGTGAGCGAGCCCCCCGACGCGAGGGCGAGGCGAGCCGAGCGGGCGTCGACCTCCTCCACGGTGCCCTCGTAGCCCCCCAGCACCTTGAGCGTTCGCCCGTGCTCGGCGGCGATGCCGTCGCCGGCGGGACCCTTCGCCTTGCGGCCCTTGGCCTCCTTGAACAGCGGCTCGACCGACGACGAGCGCGCCGGGGCCGGCGACCCCGCCGGTCGCTTGGGTGCCGTGCCGTCGAGCTCGCCCAGGAACGGCGACGGGCGGCTGCCGTCGACCAGCAGCGCCACCCGGTGGCGGCCCCGGGTGATGCCCACGTGCAGCACCCGGCGCTCCTCCTCGCGGTCTTCGCCGAGGCGGTGGGGCACGACGCCGTCGGACACCCCGAACAGCAGCACCCGATCCCACTCGCGCCCCTTCACCCGGTGGATGGTGGACAGCACCACGCCGTCGGGGTCCTGCTCGCGGCCGAACAACCCGCGCAGCCACCCCTCGAAGCCCTCCGGGTCGGGGTGCAGGTCGGCCACGCCGAGCAACCCCTCGAGGTCGTCGAGGTGGCTCGAGCCCTGGCTGGCCCCGGTGCGATCGAGGAGGTTCATCGCCGAGCCGAGGCCCACCTCGTCGCGCACCACCTCGAGGATCGTCCGCGTGGTGCCCCGCCGGGCGGCGGCGCCCACGGCCGCCAGGTCGCCCGCGAGGTGGAGGACCTTGGCCGCCTCCTTGTCGGGCACCTGGTCGGCGATGGATCGCACCTGCTCGACCGACCAGCGGGCCCGTCGCTCGAGGCGATCGGGGAACCACTGGGGCAGCCCGCGCGTCGGACGCCGGAGGACCTCGACGATGTCGCGCGGGTCCATCTCGTCGCCGGCCGTGGCCAGGCGCAGGTAGGCCAGGGCCGCGCGCAGCCCGGTGCGCTCGAGCACCTCGGGCCGCAGCACCGAGCGCAGGGGCACGCCGGCGTCGGCGAGCGCCACCTGCGGGGCCAGCAGGAGCGAGTTCACCCGGGCCAGCACGGCGATCGACGACGGCGCCACCTCGGCCTCGCCCAGCCAGCTGCGGACGACCTCGGCGGTCGCCGTCGCGCCGGCATCGGGCTCGTGGCGCACGACCCGCAGCGCCTCGGGGGCGGCGTCCGCACCGGGACCGGGATCGATCTGCTTGTCGACGCGCCGGCGGTTGTAGCCGAGCAGCGTGCGGGCCGAGTCGACCACCGCCACCGGGCAGCGGTAGTTCACGGTGAGCGGGTGGGGGGCGGCCTCGGGGAAGAGGCGCTCGTAGTCGATGAGGAACGCCGGGTCGGCCCCCACGTGGCCGTAGATGACCTGGTCGTCGTCGCCGACCCCGAACACGTCGAGCGAGGGCAGGGCGAGGAGGCGCAGCAGCAGGACGTGGGCCGGCGTGAGATCCTGGAACTCGTCGACGAGGAGGTGCCGCACCTGCTGCTGCATCTGCCGCCGGAACTCGCCGTCGGCGAGGAGGACCTCGATGGCGCCGTAGATCTGCTCGTCGAAGTCGACCGCGCCCCGCTCGGCCAGGTGGCGGCGGTACGGGTCGAACAGGTCGGCCAAGCCGTCGACGTCGTCTCGCCCGCCCTCGACCTCGGCAGGGTCGCGCAGCCCGAGGCGGACCAACCCGAGCGCCTCCAGGTAGGGGCCGATGGGATCGGTGTTGGCCCGGTGCCGGCGCCGCCCGGGCAGGAGCGAGTCGACCAGCCGCCGGCACTCGCGCTCCTCGACCACGGCCGGCGAGCCGCCGCGGTGCTGGGCGAGCACCCACAGGCCCAGCGAGTTGAGGGTCCGGACCCGAGGCGAGAAGGCCGAGCACCGCCGCTCCAGCTCGAGCTGCGCCTCCTTGTTGTACGCGACCGCGAGCACCGCGTCGCGCTCCCAGCCACGATCGCCGAGCAGGTGCCGCAACCGTTCGGTGAGCACCCGGGTCTTGCCCGAGCCCGCCGGTGCGATGACCCGCGCCGGGCCGCTCAGGTGGGCGACGGCGGCGAGCTGGTCGACCGCCAGCTCGGCAGCCGGGTCGACCGGATCGGGGGCCGCCACCGCCCGGCCGAGCTCGATCGACTCGTGGTGGACCACCGGGTGCCCGCCGAGCGCCGCCGGGTCCCAGGGGCGGCGAGGACCGCCGTCGACCCAGGCGGCCCGCCCGTCGGCCAGCACCACGTCGGCCGCACCATCGGGGGTGTCCTGCGCGCCGGCCCGCGCCGCCTTGCGCCCCCACCACCACGTGAGCGCCCCGCCGCGGGCGTCGTAGGTGTTGGCCCACACGAGGAAGTGGAGCCGGTCGAACCACGGCTCGAAGTCGGGCGACAGGCGCCACGGCTCGTCGTTGAGGTGCTGGGGCGTGCGGAAGCGGGCGGGATCCACCGCCAGCTCCACCACCACGGGCTCGCGCGCCGCCCACGCCTCGTGGAGGCGCCCGACGACGGGGGCCGGCGAGCGGAGCGCGTCGTCGTCGACCGTGACCACCGGCGCGGTGATCCACGGCGCCGGGATGGCACCACCTTGGTTGACGACGACGCCGCGACCCAGCGCGACCGGTCCGGGAACGGGCACCCCGCCAACCTACGCAGGGGGGCTGACAACCGCGACCCACCTGCGAGGATGGCGGGCATGTCCGGCGACGACGTCTTCCCCGATCGCAACATGAGCCAGCGGGACAAGATCGAGTTCATGCTCG